>CAZQSC010000038.1:0-16276 GCA_964595705.1 uncultured bacterium
AATGAAATTTCGGAACAGAAATGGAAGAAAACACCTAAGTTCTTTCGTGGGCCCACAAAGACAGAGCTTATCCCAGGAGATGACTGGAGTTCTTGGAGCCGTCACTATTTGCATCCTGGGGATTGGTTCCTGTCACCAAATCCAAGGCGTTATGTTCAGCTTGAAGTGAAGTTGCAGTCTGAGAATCCTTTTTCTGCGCCTTCACTGAGCTCAATCACCCTGCATTATAGTAAGCCATTGTGTACAGAGCTGCTGGGTGAGATCAGCCCGGTTATGGTTCGCCCGGCTGTGCCTGACACGTTCTCTTATTTCATTCAGCCGAGTTTCCAATTTGGGGATCTGGGATTTGATCAGATAGTAATCGAGTTCCCTTCGAGAGTGAAGGATGTGGTTTTCACAGGAGCTAAAGTTGGAGGGAGATCGGTTCAGGCCACAGCTAAAGCAGAGTTGAATGCGCTTTGTGTCATACTTCCGAGGTTGGTGCGCATGGACCTAGTTGAGATTACATTTAAAGCCACACTTTTCCGTAACGGGACGTTTTTTGATGCTTATGTGACTAATAAACTGGTGCCTGAGGCACGGCAGAGAGTCGATCCAGGGGATGCTACGAAACTAATCGACACTCAGACCACTACGGTTTCAGTACCGGTGGATGAGCCGGTAATTGGAGATATTTCCGTCGAACCGAGAGCGATCACGCCAAATGGGGATGGGGTCAACGATGAGGTCATTTTTGATTTCAATGTGTTTAAGGTGAGTCAACCTCGATATATACGAGTGACGATTTACGATATTGAAGGAGAGACAGTGACCAAGATAATGAACAAACCTGGGTTGTGTGGAAGTTATCGGCTCAGCTGGGATGGGAGGGATAGCTTGGGGCAGAGAGTACTGCCTGGAGTATATATTTGGAAGACAGAGGTGGATACGGATTCCAAGCGCGCCATTCGTATGGGTACAGTTACAATAATTTATTGAAAAGAAGTAAGTTCCCAATTACAATGCCTCTTGTGAACCGATTTTCTAAGTGAAAAAGGAGAAAGGGGATTGCTAAACTTATGGGGGATTCCCTACAAAGAGAGAGAGCCTTAACTGTTCGTTCCCTTCTGTTAGGGATCTTGATGGTAGTTCTTGTAAATATTGGTTCTTCCTATTCACTCTTCATCGCTCATTCTACTTTAATATCGGTAGGCTATCTACCTTTGATTGTTATTTTCCTGTTTTTCATAATTGTTGTAATTTTTAACGTAGTGCTAAAGTCGCTCAATCCGAAGTGGGCATTACAGCCCCCAGAGTTAACTGTTATTTTTGTAATGGGGCTGCTTGGCGTTACCTTTCAGCCATTTGGTTCGGTTTCGCTTCTTATGGGCGTTATTGGAGCGCCCTATTATTTTGCTTCCCCGGAGAATCAATGGGCGCAATATCTTTTTCAGTATATTCCCAATTGGATCGCACCCAATAGAATTCAAGCCATCAGGTGGTTTTGGGAAGGATTGCCGAAGGGGCAAGGGATTCCTTGGGGGGCTTGGATTATTCCCTTAATCTGGTGGTTTAGCTTTATAGGAGTTTTCTTCTTTGTTTGCTTTTGTGTGGTTACTATTCTGAACAAGCAGTGGATTGAAAAGGAGAGAGTTGCGTTTCCTCTAATGCAGGTGCCGGCGGAAATGATCCAGGAGGCGGGTGGTAAGGCAGCTTTCCCAACTTTTATGAGGAGTCGTCTTTTTTGGATAGGGTTCAGCATTCCTTTTTTCATAGTTGTTTGGAATATTGGCCACTATTTCTCCCCCCTTTTTCCCGAAATTCGGGTCATCAGTGGAAGTTCTATATCCATAGGCAGGGATTTCCCGAAAATACCTGTGGGTCTATCCTTTCACCTAATAGGGTTTGCCTACTTTGCAAATCTGGATGTGTTGGCCAGTATCTGGTTTTTTTATTTGTTGTCGGTTCTTCAGATAGGGATTTACAACAGGCTGGGATTCAGCATTGGAAGTCCTGAGGTGTTTTGTTCGCAGAATCCTTCCATAGGTTGGCAGGGTTTTGGTGCTATGATTGTGATCGTAGTTGTGGGGATATGGATGGCACGTTCTCATCTGAGGGATGTTTTACGTAAGGCTTTTAGAAAAGACGTTGCTGTTGATGATTCTCAGGAAATGCTGTCCTACCGGACAGCTGTTTTTGGACTTATTCTGGGATTAATATATATGTTTGGTTGGCTTCACAAATCTGGGATGGAGTATCGCGAGATTTTCCTTTTCATGGGTGCCGTTTTTGTCGTTCTTACAGGGCTTACTATAGTTGTTTCTCGAGGAGGGTTGGTTAAGCTCAGGGCTCCTCTGATACCACCAATATTCACTGTCCATACCCTTGGTTCATCCACAATCTCCCCTCCCTCTATGACCGCTCTGGCTTTTTCGTATGCTTGGATTGCTGATCTGGATGGCAACTTGATGACGGCTGTCGCGCAGTGCGGTAAACTGGGCAGTATGATTAAAGTGCACATGAGGTCAGTCGTCAAGGCAATGATAATCGCCATTCTTGTGAGTGCAGTTGTCTTTACCTTGTATAGTCTATACTTAGGTTACCATTATGGCGCTTTCAATCTGGGGGGGTTCATATATGGAGGCGGAGCCCAGCTGCCTTTTGACAGTGCAGTGGAAAAAATGAGGAATCCCTTTGGGCCCGATTGGAAGAGACTTTCCTTCTTAGGCATAGGAGGTATCACTGGAGCTGGGTTGATTTATCTGAGGCACAGGTTTATATGGTGGCCCCTTTCTCCATTGGGATTTGCAGTGGCCTCGGTGCTTCCTGTTCGCGGGGCAGCCTTCTCTATATTCCTTGCGTGGGCAATTAAAGGAATCATCCTAAGATTTGGTGGAATTCAGGCTTACAGACGTGGGCGGCCGTTCTTTACTGGACTTGTCATAGGCCTTTTTGTAGGAGTCGGGCTCTCTTTTCTTGTCGATATGATATGGTTCCCCGGGCAGGGACACGGTATTGGGGGTATGTGAAAGAACTTCGACAAGTATCAAGAGAGACCTGTATTCAGTTAGTCGAGAGGTCAATTCTGTTAACGCCGTTTGGAGCGAACGTAAGGCTACTTTGCTTGGTGATCGGGAAAACCTAACAGCAGAGCTAGCCGAAGGGACATGTAAATCAGCAAAGTGTATAGGTCTGGCAGAAAGGAGGAGATTTGATTACTGACAGAATACACGTGTTTTGAACGCTTTCGAGACTAATATAGGGCTCCGTTTTTCAATTCTCTATTACAGGAGGAACAAATGGCAAGGATTTCCGTGTGTATTGATTCACTTCTGAAGGAATATCCCTTTTTGGAAAGGATTAATAGAGTTTCAAGATTGGGTTTGCCTGGGTTTGAGTTTTGGAGGTGGAAAGGGAGGGATATTCCGGCTATTGCTGAGAGAGCTCAGACGCACAATTTGGAAGTGGTAACCTTTGTCGGCCCAACGGGGTCATTGATGAGGAGGGAAGAAAGAAAACAGGCCTTAAGGTCTTTAGAGGAGGCAGCAAAGATCGCACATGAGTTGAGGTGTTCGACTTTGATGGTAATGGCTGGCAGCAGAGACGCGAATGTGCCTCGAGACAAACAGCGGAAGGATTTGATTGAGGGGTTGAAAGAAGCCTCCGAGATAGCAGAAGGGGAAGAGATAGTGCTAGTGTTGGAGGCCTTGAATATCTTAGTGGATCATCCTGGATACTTTCTGAGCTCAGCAAAAGAGGGATTCGAGATCCTACGTGAAGTAGACAGCCCCAATGTCAAACTTCTGTATGACATCTATCATATGCAGATAATGGAGGGGAATCTGATACAGACGATAGAGGAAAATATCGATTTGATCGGCCATTTCCATACTGCCGATGTGCCCGGTCGGCATGAACCTGGAACCGGAGAGATTAATTATTCTAATATCATTAAGAAGCTTGATGAGTTGAATTACAGCGGGTACGTCGGGTTGGAGTATGTCCCCTCAATGCCATCAGAGGAGTCAATCCGAAGAGCGCTAAGCAACTTCCTTGGGAAAAGATATGAAAATCTATAGGCAAAAAACCTTGAGGTTAGTAAAACGGAGGTACCAGAAATGCGTTGTTTAACAGCTATAAGAACAGGCGGCCGGAAAATCGAGATTGTGGAGGAGGAAGTCTCATGTAATCCGCAGGAAATGCTTATTGGGAATATGTATTTCTCCCCCAGTGTGGGAACAGAGATGGTCGTATATCGGCAAGGTCATTCTGGGCCGCTTAAGACAGGTGAAATGGGTGTAGGAGAAGTTCTTGAGGTCGGACGGGAAGTACGGGGTTTTAAAAAGGGCGACTGGGTCATTGCTGATGATTGTGGCCTTTCCTCTCTATGTGTGGTTGGGCAAGATGTCCTGCATATAAAAGAGGGTATTGATCTCGAGGAAGCTTCTTTTTTGCATCAAGCAAGAGTAGCCTTAACAGGTGTCCGTCGGGCCAGGATTGTTTTAGGGGATTCTGTCCTGGTCATCGGTGTAGGAGCGATTGGGAACATCGCTATGCAACTAAGCAGGTTAGCCGGGGCCGAGCAGGTAATCGCTGCAGATCTTTATGAGAAAAGATTGGAAATCGCCAAAAGTTTAGGTGCTGACGAAGTTATAGATGCCGGCGAAGAAGATATCGGTACAAGAACCCTTGAGTTGACAGAAGGGAGAGGGGCTGATATAGTGTTGGAGGCCTCAGGTTCACCGAAGGCAATTCAGCCTGCTATGAAAGCAGCTAAGATGATGGCCAGAATTGTAATCATGGGTTTTATTACAAAGTCAGTCGAGAATTTGATGTTAGGGGGTGACTTTCACGCCAAACATCTGGAGCTGATCTCGGCTCGAAAGACGCTTCAATTCCCTGGAGATTTTAACCATAGTGATCATTGGACCGCTGAAGCAAGCTATTACTATCTTCTCGAGCTGATGCGGAAAAGAAAATTGAAAATCAAGGAGATGATAACCCACAGGTTCACACTTGAAGAGACTGGGGAGGCTTTTCGACTGATGGATGAACATCCTGAAGAAATACTGGGGATAGTTATCAGTACAGCAGGTATCCAGTAGCACTCTTAGAGATGGTTTTCTAAAAGAGATGAGAAAAGTTAAACTTGGTTTTGTTTTTGTCGGCTGCGGGAAAATGGCGCAGTTGGTTCGTTTGCCCAATTTCATTGAATCGAAGAAGGGTAGGGTAGTAGTGTTGGCCAATAGGAGGGAACAACGGTGGTTGATGCTGAGGAGATGCTCAGGACGGGGGATGAAAAGGGCGTTAAACTATGCATTATATAAAAATTCGCGTAGCTCACTATTTCCCTTTACCTTGCGTTTCTATGAAAGCGGAAGGGAGGTTTTAAATGGAACTTAAGAAAATTTGCGACCAGGGGTTGGATGAACGTTGTGTCAAAGGGACAAAAGCCCTGGTTTGTGGGAAGCGCTTCCAAGGGACAGAGATATTTACCAGGCCATGCAAGTTGCTGGCGAAGGTCCAACTCAGTCTCTTGTTGGGTTTAGTGATGTGCTTCAACTTACCCATTGTTGCCAGTGGGCAAAAGATACTATATGGGAAAGAAAGAGGAGTACATGCTCCCATTACTATAGAAGGGTTTACTCCTCTTCAGCCTACTCTGAGGAAGTGGTACGTTCCCCAGGAACTGTACAAGCTTTATAATTGGGGGGGATGGGAATATACTAACTACGCAAAAGAGCACTACCAGCGATATGTGAATATTGAATTAGAAGGATTACCTTATTACGATATTTTTGGCAATTATATCAGCAAGGGCTGGCAGATTTATGGATGGAATCAGACACAGCCTCGCTCTCTTGGAAGCAGTATCTTTAAGTCTAAGTATTTTTCTGCCTGGTTTGACCGTGTTCTTATAGCTTCTGATTCTAAGGGACAATATTACACCAGCTTAACCATCGGGGAAGGTATCAGGACAACCTTGACCCCCCTGACGTTTTCTAAACCCTCATTTAATGGCATTCAATGGGATTTTCTGTCAGACAAATATGCGGTTACTGTTCTCGAATCACGGATTAGCGGCCCTGAAATCGGTCTGGCATTTGATATGACCCGCCCGGCAACCAACTTCAGCAATTTTGTGGGATTCAGAGGAACAGTCCAGCTCGGTGGTTTTACAAATGTGGGAGTTACTTACGTAAATTCACATATAGGCCAAAGCACGAGGAATTGGTCTCAGAATTCACTGAAAGGGATCCTCAGCACAAGCCAGAACGCTGGGAATGTGAGGGAAGTAACCATTCTCATTGCTGATGATTCTCCTGACGATTTGGAGGGAGGAGCGACATTTTACTCAGCGCAACTTTTCATAGACGGGAAGCCGACAAAAGTGAAACCCAGAATCGAAGGGGGAATCCCCAAGGGAGGCTTTTGGGTGGCCCTGGGGGATGAAACGATTAAACTACACTATACGATACCAGATCCTACAGTGGTTAGGAAACTCAGTTTTGCTTTAGTACTTGCCGATGATTACAGAGTCGAGGTCACCTCAAACCTCCAGACTAATGCGGAGGGGCAACCAGTCTATCTTCTGGTTACCAGAGCCAAGGGGAATGTTAAGGATAATACAAATCAAAAGGTGGTGAGCTTCGACTACGGCCTGCCGACTGGCAATGATATCTACGGTGTTACTCTTAACATCGATGATCTTGTAGGTTTCAGTGTGCGAGGGGAGTACAATATTAACAGGAGATTTAGACGATTTCCTAATATCAATTATACACAACATACAATAGCTTCTGATAAAGCGAGGGCTTGGTTTTTGAATGTCACTAAGATAGCCTATCCCTGGTATGGGTTCGCCGAATTTTTTAACATAGACTATAACTATAATACGTCTGTGTTCATTCCAGACAATAATGGGTTTATTGATTACGAAAATGAGAATCTGTATAAATTTGAGTATGTAGATGACAATGATGACCAGGATAGATTCCCGGACTGGAAACGTCCCTATCAGGGTCAAGCGGATGAAGCTGTCTTCCCAGGTCTGGATGAGAATAACGATATGAGGCCTGATTTTAACCAGAACAATAACTTGTTGCCAGACTATGATGAGCCTTTTCTACGTTATGATGTTGACCCACCGGAATTTCTCTTTGGAATGGATGTGAACCACAATACGGTAATTGATAGGTTTGAGAATGACAACGAGGCGGATTATCCTTATAAGAGGGATCATCAGGGCTATAACCTATACGGTGGAGTGGAAATAGTTCCCAATGTGAAGGTAACACTTGGTTATTTAAACGAGAGGATGATACACACCGATCAGCGCAGTAAATCTACCTATGCTCTATTCACTCTTGAAAGGAATTGGGGAGGTTTGGGAAGATTAAGGGTTTTCGATAATATTAGAGCTGTCCGAGACAACATCCCTGACAATTTGTTCCAATGGGTACAGTCGCCGGGTACGATTGGCAGCCTGCAGCCATTTGACGATCCGTTGCTGGCGAAAAATACTCTAATAAACACAGCATATACTGATTTTTACTACACTCAGATACCTCATCTGAATGTGATCAATAAGGTAAAGTATGAGGTTTATCACCAACGTTCCAAATCGCAGGAACTGAGAGATACACATTTTATTGGGATTATTAGCAAGCTTGATTATAGTCTCGAGATTAGAGACAGGTTGAGCTTTATACCGAAAGCGAAAATTATGTATCGTAAGAGAACCCAGCCCACTAAAGAACTACTTAACATTGATGATATTATCGGGACAGTTTTTCTAATATCTAAGTTTCCTGTTCTTAGGCACTCATGGGTGGAAGTTGGGCTTGAATATTCTAGTTTTTCCAACAGAATTCCTCTACCGGAAAAACCATCACCAAGCTATGTAGATGATTTCAGAAGTAGTGTGTTTTGCATCCAGTTTTCTAATATGATAGATTACCTCGGGTATAATCTTACGACTAACATGGGTTTTCAAATAGAGAGGAAACGCTTTAAGACCTTGACAAAATTCAATTCTGTCAACACAAGTGCCTTCATCGCAGTCTATGCTAGTGCGACACGTTAAGTAAACACAAGATGTTTGGAGCCTCGGTCTGACGGAAGATGTCACGTGAATTATAGCACCAGAAGTCTCATTACGAAGAACTCTCTTACGTTGAGGACAATCCCTAAAATTCGCTTCGGTTGGTTTTTCGTTAAAGGAAGTTTATTCCTTACCCACTTATGACTCTTCGGGCCAGTGCTATTACTGCTGAAAGAGAGCTGGTTTGGCCTATTAAGCCTTGAACAGAAAATAGACCACATCTCCGTCTTCTATCTCGTATTCTTTCCCTTCAATGTGCACCAGACCCCGCTGGTGAAGCTCTGCCATTGTCCTGTATCTTTCTAAGTCTTCATATTTCACCACCTCAGCACGGATAAAACCCCTCTGCATATCGGAGTGGACCCTGCCCGCCGCCTGAGGGGCCTTGGTTCCCTTGAGAATCTGCCAGGCCCTGAGCTTCTGGTTGGCTACCGTGTAAAAAGTGATCAGGCCCAGAAGCCGGTAGCCGGCCAGAACTATTCGGTCAAGGCCCGACTGCTCAACGCCCAGTTCCTCCAGAAATTCCTTCCTCTCTGCCGAGGGCAACTCCGATATCTCCTCCTCAATCTTCACAGATATTGGGATTACATTCTCCTGGCCTACGCTCTCCCCTACAGCGCGCAAATACGGACTCTCCTCCCCGCCTGCCTCTTCCTCGCCCACATTGGCGATATAGATAGTGGGTTTCAAGGTGAGCAGATTGTAAGTTCTTACCAGCTTCACCTGTTCTTCTGCCAGCCCCAACTCTTTTGCCCCTATCCCCCTTTCTAGCCCCTCTTTGATTTTGCTCAAAATCTCCAGCCTTTCGGCTCCCCGCTCAGGGTCGGTCCTCAAGAGTTTGCTCTCTTTGGCGATCTGCTTCTCCACTGTCTCCAAGTCTGCCAGCGCCAGCTCTGTGTTCACCACCTCGATATCCCTCTTAGGGTCAACAGAGCCGTCTATATGGGCTACATTCACATCCTGAAAGCAGCGCACCACATGGGCAAGGGCGTCTACCTGGCGGATGTAGGCTAGAAACTTATTGCCTAGCCCCTCACCTCTGCTTGCCCCCTTGACTAGTCCAGCAATGTCGATAAACTGAATGGCGGTGGGGATACACTCGTTAGGTTTCAGTAACTGGTTCAGTCGCCAGAGCCTCTCGTCAGGCACCTGGGCTATGCCCACATTTTGGTCAGTAGTGCAGAAGGGATAGTTAGAAGCCTCTGCACCCGCCTGGGTGAGGGCATTGAAAAGAGTGGTCTTGCCCACATTTGGCAGGCCGATGATCCCAATAGAAAGCGGCATTTTTCCTCAACTCCTTAGAAATATTGATTCAGACAGAGATAGAGCAGTGAACTAAAGTGCCTAAAGTTTGAAGTGCCTAAAACTTATTTTGACCCAGTTTACTTTTAACTTCAAGTTAAATAGATACTTATTATCCATAATCTTCTTACAGAAAAGCAAAAAACTCGCCTGGTAATACTATAAAACAAGCCGATAGGATCAGGCCCTGGGAGAATACTTCCACCGAAACAAGCGGGAAGCCTTTTTCTCCCTCTCTCCCTCGCCCCCCTCTCCCGCTCTGTCTTTCAGGGGCTCAACAGTCGAGGTTTTACAAACAGTGTTTTTTCCCTGGAGATGGTCACTGTACCTGGGCCGGCCCTTCGGGGCTTCCGCACATACTTTGCCAGGGTGTAGCTTACGGGGACAGTCTCTGATCCCCGGGCCTTACTCCAGTAGGCAGCCAGCGCAGCTGCCTCCTGTAAGGTAATCTTGTCCGGCTCGTCTTTCCTCCCCTCTCTTCTGAGAACTACATGAGAACCCGGAGAGCCCTGGGCGTGAAACCACAGGTCATCCGGGGCGGCAAGTTTAAGGGTTAATATATCATTTTCTCGGTCGTTCCTCCCTACCAACACCGTCCACCCCGTTGAGGTGAGATATCGCCGGGGGGCAATATTCCCCTCCTTCGTTTGCTTCCCTTTACCCTTTACCTTGATTTTCAAATAACCCTTCCCAGTCAGTTCATCCCTTAAAGCCAGCAGATCCGCATAGTCGGTCAGGGTCTCTGCCTGCTTGCAATAGCCCTCAAGTTCCTCTGCTCTTTTCTGCTCCTGAGTGAGGCGCTGCTCGATGATGGTTCTCCCTTTGCTCAATTTTCTGTATCTTCGGAAATATTGCTGGGCGTTTTCGACGGGCGAAAGCTCCGGGTCAAGAGCAATGGAAAGCTCCTGCCCCTGGGGATCATAGAAGTTGCTCAGTTTAACCTCCGTTTGTCCCTTCTTGACCTGACCGAGATTGGCCATCAGAAGTTCTCCCTTTATTTTAAGGGTCTCTGCCTCCTGGGCCTCGGCAAGCTCCCTTTGCAAGTGCTTCAATTTACTTCGGCAAGAAAGCAGAGCTTTGTTCAGGGAGGTGGAGATATATTGCCTGAGCTGCTCTTTTCTCTGAGCCTCTAACCTGCGGGAGCAAAAATACTCCACGCCCTTGCTTAGGGAACTGACCTGAAGCTTTCGCTCGGCCGGGACCCAACTGGGATTGAAGGCAGAGAAATCCACCGGGCTGTTTTGGGAGTCAAAGATGATAAATGCTCCTCCGCCCAGGGGTTGCCTGTAGAGAGAGCAAATACTCCTCCACAGTTCGGAGAGCTTTTCGTCGCTCAGAGAAGCAGCTTTTTCTTCCCAGTCTACACCGGAGCTGAAAGCCACCTCATGAGCAGTCAATGCGCTCATCCCGGCGATAGCCCCAACCAGGGCATCGGCTACCGTCTGCTCACCGTGTCGGTGGATCATCTCTTTGAACTCGGCGAGGGTCCCCCTCTGTGGATTCAAGCGAGTCTGAGGGGGAGGAGGAAGATAGGCCACCCGGGGCAGAATCTGACGAAACCTGTTCATCTGGCGGGTGACTCGCCGCAGGGCATCGATTATTAGACCGCTATCTTTATCAACAAGGATAACATTGCTGTTCCTTCCTGTTAGTTCTACAATTAGAAAGACTCGCCTGACCGTGCCGATGCGGCTCCGTTTCTCCAACTGGAACCGGATGATCCTGTCTGTTCCCATCTGCTTGATGTCCTGCACCACTGCTCCAGCCAAATAGCTGGACTGCCAGGGCCTTTGCTGAAGGGAGGAGACTGGAGAAGAGGCGAGGAAGATAGCAGGCAGGTGGGGAGAGCAACGGATAGCCAGGTGGTGACCTGTTTCAAATTCTAACAGAAGAGAGTGTTCCTCTGCCTGTAAAGCCTCTTCCACCTTGCCCCCGAGTATCTCGGAGCAGAGCTCTTCGATCAAACTTCTGATAGTAATATAGTCAAACGCCATCTTTGTCCCTTGCAGTCGTAATGTAGTCCCTTGGAAAGACAGAGCGGGAAAGGGTGAGAGGGAGAGAGGGGCGAAAAAGGCTTCCCCCCACTTATTCCGTAAGATGGCTCTCCAGAACCCAGCCTTATCGGCGTCTGGAGACACCTTTCACATCTTCCCCTCTAAGGCATTGCTATTGCCTCGATTCCCAATCTGTTTTTGATCTCCCGGGCCAGTGAGGGGGCATCCCCTACCCGGTAGTTGTCGGTGATCACCAGCTCTGGACTGCTTTGCTCCACATACCCGATTAGCCCCTCAAAGTCCGAATGGTCGCTCAGGGCCACAGTATACTCCCGTTCTCCGGTCTGGCGACAGGGGCGGTCAAATTGCCATCCCGAGAGAAATATCCGGGCCCCCTCTGTCTTCATCCACCTACTGCTCCCAATATGGTAGACGCCTATATGTCTCTCTGTTGAAAATCTCTCTCCCTCTTCAGTTCTACTTGAGATGTATCCCCTTAGCTTCACTCCCCATCTTCGGCAGACCTCCATCATATCAAGTACCTTAGCGGAGACTATAATCGGGGCCTCTATGTCGGAAGAGCTCAAAATCCTTATCACCTCTTGTAGTTTGCCATAGTATCCAAAGATATACACTGAACCCTGCTTTAGCAAGTATTTAACCATATTCAAGAATTCATCTTCAATGCTTCCCTTAAATTTTCTCACCTGGGCGGGATTTCCGTAGGTGGCTTCTATGACCAATATATCTGAGCTAATAATCTGGGCACCGGGAAGTTTGAAATCTCCGGTGTAGAGGATCCTTTCTCCTGTTGGTTCCTCTACCAGTACCTGAGCTGAGCCGATTATGTGACCTGCATCGTAGAGGGTCAACCTCTCGCCCCGGTATTCCACTGGGACGCCGTAACCTATACCCCTTATCTGCTCAGCCAGCTTCTTGCCCTTCAGTATGCCAATGAGCTCTTTGGCCACGGCAGTAGCGATGGTCTGTTCACATTCAATCAGACTTCTGTTGAGGCCAAGCAGATGGTCTGAGTGGACGTGGGTGACCACCCTCAAGGGCCTCCTGCTGTGAGCATCACAGACTACGTAGCTGCCCAGAAGAACTGCCCCATTGCTGGTTATCTTGGCTTTTTGCATCACAGTAGGTTAAAGAGAAGATTGCCGATATTTTTCCAATAATTCAGACCAGATTCGGAAAAAAACACCGAATGAACACCGAAACAAGGAATAAGAATTGGTGACTGGTTTATCAATCACCACTCACCAATACGGGACAATTTAATACAATATTCACTGTCTCTCGGTGGGTTCCGGTGTTTAATTTTCTGGACCCAGGCCCAAAGCTTCGGCAGGTGTTTCCCAATATTTTCTCTATTTAACCATTGTCTGACTTCGGCATCCTCCGGCTTCGTATGGTCAGAGCCGTCTTTGTTGTTCCATAACCTATTATCGCTCCAACTATAACATCACTGGGGTAGTGGACACCTAAGTATATGCGACTGAAGCCAACTAAGCAGGCAGCCGTGTAAAATAGCAGTTTATATCTGCCATATTGCTGGGAAAGCAGGGTAGCTATCATGAAGGCGATTGCAGTGTGACCGCTGGGAAAACTGGGATTCAGACGCATAGCCTGCTCTATAGGAAGTCTCAGAATCACCTGGTGGGCAATGAAAGGCCGGTCCCTGCCCACCAGATATTTGATGGCCTCAAAGACCCCGGCGTTTGTCCCATAGCCGGCAAGAGCAAACAATGTGGAAATAAAATTTCTTGTAACCAAGAAAAGGAACAAGATGCACAGAAAACCCGCAGTCTTGGTTCCCAGATAGGTCACCCAGAGCATAGCCTTATTTAGGACTGGGTTTGCCAGAGCCTGGTTTACCCAGGTGAAGACTGCAAAGTCTACTGTGAGCATAAGTGGCCTAAGAATTCCCCCCGGGTTTTCAGAAGTCAACGCTGTCAAGCAACCCGGCAATGCCTTTAAGATGACAGGTATCGTTGAGTAAGCACAAGATGAAACTGTCATTTGTGCGATATAAAAGATTAATGGCACAGGGATCTTGCTTTATCTGCCAGAAATGAGAGTTGGTTAAGCCCAAAAGAGCACAGAGCAAAACCTTGTTCACTACCCGATGGGAAACTACTGCCACGGTCCCATTCTCATACTCAGTGAGGATCTGATCCAGAGCCAATCTGGATCGCTTTCTCACTTCGTCCAGGGTTTCACCGCCTGGTATCTTTGTTTTGTGTGGTTCCCGGAGCCATTTTTCGTAGATTTCCGGCCACTGCTTCCTCACCTGCTGGTGAGGCAATCCCTGCCACTGGCCGAAGTTCAAGTCCCTGAGGCCATCCAGACAGGCAATCCCAAGACCGTGAGGACGAGCAATTATCCGAGCTGTCTGGCGGGCGCGACTGAGAGGGCTGGAATAGACCGCATCTATCTTGAAGCTGCTTAATGCCTTCGCGGTAGCCTCTGCCTGCCGGATCCCCACTGGGCTGAGTGCAATATCCACCCACCCTCGAAATACCTGCTTTAGGTTCCACTCCGTCTCTCCGTGCCGGACCAAGAAGATGTTTGTCATACTTCTCACCACTCACCAGTTTATCTTCTTTTGCCCAGAGGCATAATATACAGCGGATCTTCCTTGATTTGCAACACCTTTTGGGCAGCCTCATCCTGGAAGGCACCGACAACCACGGTGCCCAATCCCAGTGCTTCAGCCTGCAAGTAAACATTTTCGGCGATGTGACCTGCCTCCATATAGACATATCTAATGCCTCGTCGGCCATATCTTCTGGTGGTGCGTTCGTAAACGGCTGCTATAATCAAATTTGCCGGGGCCGCAGAGACCCAGGACTGACTCAACGAGGCCTCAGCCAGCGCCCGATTCAGCTCTCCTGCTGCCACCAGTTTCAGCCTGTGACTCTCCGGCTGGTAGTGATAAAGTCCGGGAGACAAGTCAGTAATCCGTGATGCTGCTAAATAAAGCTCCATTGGGTAGGTGGCTCCAGCCGAAGGGGCGGTTCTGAATCCCCGAGAGGAAGTGACTCCCTGGGCTGCCCACAAGACCTGCGACACTTCCTGTAGGGACAGGGGCTGACCAGAATATTCACGCACCGACCTGCGGCGAGAAAGCGCCTCCTCAACTGACATAGTGCCCTTAACCTCAGGCGCAGGCAGTTTTATCTCTTCCCCTAAACTGCTTTGAGAAGCCTCCTGGCGGCAGGCACCAGCAATCAGCAAAAGCGCTAACCCAACAGTGAAAATTACAGTACTAGACATCTACTATCACCTCCTGGAAGGGGATTTTTGTTGAAATATGGCCTCAACTTTCGTATCTTTGGAGAGTCAAACCCAAAATCGACAAGAGAATCCCAAGAGGAAGGAGCCCACGGATTTGAAGAAAGGCCTTGTTTTCGCTATATTTTTGATGGGTTTTACCGCTGTGGTAACGCAAGTCCTGCTGATCAGAGAGATGCTGGTGGCCTTCTATGGCAATGAGCTCTCCATCGGGATCATCCTGGCAAACTGGCTCCTCCTGGAAGCCGGAGGCAGTTGGCTTTTGGGACGATTAGCAGACAGGGTGAAGGGAAAGGTGCAGGGCTTCGTCGGGTTGCAAATCTTTATCTCTCTTTATCTCCCTGTAGCTGTCTATATTACCCGAGTGATCAAAAACCTATTGGGCATAACTGTTGGCGAAGGCATAGGGCTTCTTCCTATCTTCTACTGCTCTTTCCTTATCTTAGCTCCTCTTGCCTTGGCCCACGGGGCCCAATTCGCCTTCGGTTGCAGAATCTTCTTTGAGCTGTTGAAAAGGGGCGCCCCAGATATTGGCCGGGTTTATATCCTTGAGGGCCTTGGCTCTGGAATAGGGGGACTTGTATTCACCTGGTTTCTTATCCCTCGCTTAAACTCTGTAGAAATAGCCTTAGTGATAGCTCTCCTGAGCCTTCTCTCCGCCCTCTGGGTAATGGCTTCAACAGAGCAGGACAAAGAGAAAATGGGATCCAGGGTCAGATTTTTACTGTCATCTATCTCTTGCTCTCCTCCGGTGCCGACAAAATCCACTGGCGTTGGGTTCAGCAGCAGTGGAGGGGCTATAACTTGAGGTCATATGAGAATTCAATTTATGGCAATGTAGCCGTGGTGGAAAAGGAACAACAGTTCGTCTTCCTTGCCGATGGCATCCCCATTTGCACCACACCAGTGCCGGACATAACCTTTGTGGAGGAGTTTGTCCATTTAGCTCTCTTGTCTCATCCTGCCCCTGAGGAGGTATTGGTGATTGGCGGAGGGGTGGGAGGGGTGTTGGCTGAAATCCTTAAACATCCGGTTAGACATCTCTGGTATACAGAGTTGGATCCCCTGGTGATAAAGATGGTGGAGAGATTCCCCACACCTCTCACCACCCGGGAGTTGAGCGATCATCGAACAGAGATCAAATATGTCGACGGTAGACTATGGGTGCGAACAACTCAGCAGAGATATGATGTGGTTCTCATCAACCTCCCTGTCCCTTCTACCTTACAGTTAAACAGATTCTATACGATGGAGTTTTTCCGAACAGCGCGTAATATACTGACCGAGGGGGGAATTCTGGTCTTAAAGTGCCCCGGTTCGCTGGTATATATGAGCAAGGAACTAAGGGATCTGAATTTGTGTATTTACGAGACCCTCCGACAGGTCTTCCCCTACACCAGGGTAACCCCTGGCGATTTCAATCTGTTTCTGGCCTCTGCCTCGCGGAAACTATCTGATATAACAGCCGCTGTGCTTTCTCAGAGGTTGAGAGAGCGCTGCCTGGAGACGAGGCTTTTAACCGATTTTCACATCCGATATAAGCTCGACCCCAGGAGGGAGAAATTCTTCTTGATGGTCAGAAAATAGAGGAGCTTTC
>CAZQSC010000039.1:0-16138 GCA_964595705.1 uncultured bacterium
GAGAATAACTCTTTACCAAACAATCAATTATGCAACTTCGTGTCGCACCCTGACGATAGAGCTCAGTCGGCTGGAGCGAGAGGTTAGGCGGTATCGTCCTTTTCCGATTTGGTCACTCGGCGTCGGATGCGCACGGCTCCTGGAGTAATCACTGTGAATGCTTGTTTCATCTCGCCGCCGTGCGCTCCCAAGGCAGAGGCTACGATCTCCGCCTTGCGTACCGCGGAGATACCGGCCAATCGAATGAGAATGATGCCTCCGGTCATCCGCTCCTGACGAAATACGAGCTCACCAAAGTCCCTGTCCGCCGTGAGCAATATAGCCCCTTCCCGATTCGCCAAATCCAGGACGGTTTCGTCGGAAATCCCCAGCTCCATTTCAGCAACATACCATACCTGATAGCCGCTTTGACGCAGCCGCACCACAATGGGACGGTCCACTCCCTCATCGGCCAGGATCTTCACGCCGGCACCTCTACAGGATACACCACATCGGCCCGCAACGCCTCGGCTGCAAAGGCCAGAACTGCTTGAATCGCCTCCCGTGTCAGCCGGGGATGCGCTTCCAGCAGATCGTCTACTGTCTCACCAGCGGCCAGCTTTTCTAAAATGAGTTCCACCGTGATCCGGGTTCCGACGATCACCGGTTTACCCATCATCACCGAGGGGTTAGAAACAATCCATTCTCTCCACGTTTTCACCATCTTGGAACTCCCTGTTTACCAAGAACGTAACCACCTAACATTATATTCGGTTGCCCGAATTGTGGTTTTTTTCTATCTCCAATAACAGGAATAAATTTCCATATACAGGAATTTATGATATGGAATTCCTGTTAGCAGGAATATTAAAATGATTGTTAACAGGAACTTCTCATGGAGGTCCTATTGTTTTTAAATTCCCGTTACCAGGAATAACGAATTTCATGCCTTCACCATCCTTTTTTCCAGCCCTAAATCTTTCACCTCTCGATATGGGATCTCCCAAACTTTTTCTTCTTTGTTCCATCTACCACCCGCTGACTTGACTAATCGCCTTAAGTACACTTCATCATAATCAACCCGAATTTTCACCAGCTTATTCCCCGGTATATTTTTCGAATTTACTTCCCAGGGACTTTCCTCAACTATTATCTCTACTGTTTTTAATTTTTTTCTTCGATTTATATCGTATCGATAGCGAACACAGAATAACGTTTCGCCATACTTCTTAAGTAATTTTTTCGTACCAGGTTGACCAGGCATGAGCTTTTTACATGTTTTAATTCTCATCAATTTTATCAACCTAAAAAATCCTATCAGCCGGGCTCTTGGCACCCATGCCGCCCTGTTTGATTACATGGGTATAAATCATCGTGGTATCTAAATCATTATGGCCTAATAACTCTTGAACCGTCCGAATATCCTGGCCATCTTGAAGCAGATGCGTGGCGAAGGAATGCCTGAACGTGTGGCAACTTGCATGCTTGGTAATACCAGCTCCTCGGATGGCTTCTTTGACAGCTTTTTGCAGAACAGTCGGATCGATATGATGCCGACGCTTAATTCCTGTGCGTGGATCTACTGATAATTGGGATGCCGGAAATACGTACTGCCAACCCCACTCTCTGTTGACATTCGGATACTTGCGTTCCAGGGCGTAAGGTAGGTATACCTTGCCATATCCATTTTTAAGATCTTGTTCATGAATCTTCTTCACCTGTACTAGATGCCTTTTCAGCGCCTCCTTCACAATTTGGGGTAACATGGTCACGCGGTCCTTTTCACCTTTGCCATCGCGGACAATGATCTGATTATATCCGAAGTCGATGTCCTTTACCCGTAGACGAACGCATTCCATCAACCGAAGACCTGAGTCGTAAAGTAACATCGCCATCAACCATTTCACCCCGGTTAACTGCCCCAGTACCGACTTGACCTCTTCCTTTGTGAACACCACCGGTAATTTCTTGGGCTTCTTTGCCCAGACCAGGTTTTCAAGATTGCCGAGTTCACGCTTTAACACATGCTTGTAAAGAAACACAATGGCACATAATGCCTGATTTTGTCTGGAAGCGGATACTTTTTCATTTACCGCCAGATGAGTTAAAAATTGACTGATCTCGGTCTCTCCCATCTCACGCGGGTGCCGCCTTTTGTGAAAAAGGATAAACCTCTTCATCCAACTAACGTAAGCTTCTTCTGTTCGGAGACTATAGTGCTTGGTACGAAGGACAGAGCGTACCTGATCGAGGAGTTTTGGCTTCTTTTCAGCAGGGGAATCTTGGCTGAGAGGAGACATGACCATCTTCTACGTATAGTCATAGCAAAATTGGTGATTACTTATCAAATATGCAATGTTCAAATCAAAATGTCAAGAAATTTTCCATTTTGCTCCTATTGCCTGAAAAACTAACCTTCTTTCAGGTTACTAAGCCAAGTATCTGTAGACACGCTCACATAGAGCACTCCAACTGCACTACCAAACAGCCCCTCCACTGACTCTTTTTCACAATACAGTCCCACTGGCGCCCAAAGTCACCGTCGCACCACATAGCAACGGCACAATCACCGCAAGCCACCTTAAACTTGGCAGCTCTCCCAACTTCCTGATGGGGGCGAAGTCTGCAAGGCCAAATACTCCTACTGCTGCAGTTGCATACAGGAGAATACGCCAATACCGAGGCCGCATTGCAGCCCGCATTTGGCCCCGATTCCGCAGTAATCAAAAATTGTGGTGAGCTTGCCCCCCAGAGCTAACAGGAGTTACAGATAGCCCTTGACACCAAGCTAATAATCCAATATATTTACTTTTAGCGCCCATATTCTCTGCATATTGGCATATAATTTGCTTACCCTCAGAGATGAAACATGGAACCTTACCGAGGAAAGATCAGAAATAAGCTGGTAATAACATTTGTCTCCTTTGTAGTTGTGGCGGTTGTAGGCAGTGGTTGGTTTCTCTACTGCTCTACCCGGAGGGCCTTGGAGAAGCAGTTGGGCACCGAACTTGCTGCCATCGCCGGCATAGCTGCGAATCAGATCAACGGCGAACTGCTTCTCTCCCTTTCCCCCGGCGACGAACAGAGCCGAACCTACGCCAATCTTCAGCGCAAATTAAATAGCATCAGAGGTTCCACCGGGGCAAGAAGGCTCTATATCTTTGATCTCCAGAACCACAGCCTGCTCGACACCGAGCCTGAAGTGGCCATCGGCAGAGAATACCCCCAGCTTCGATTCAATACCAGCGAACTTAAGAGAGTGTGGCAAGGAGAGCCTTCCCACTCTACTCTTTTTAAAGGGACCGATGGGAACTTCTATCAATCAGGTTTTGCCCCTATTGAATTGGGCGGCAGGATTGTGGCTGCAGTGGGGGTGGATATCAGCGCCGGTTTTGTCCAGAACCTCCAGAGCTACAGGAAAGGCATCTTCAGTTTCGGCCTGCTCAGCATCCTTCTCTCTGTAGTTATCGGGTTTGTTCTGGCTAAGACCATCACCGACCCGATCAAACGCTTAGTGGAATCTGCCACCCAGATCGGCCGGGGAAATCTGAATAAACCAGTGGTGACCAAATCCAGAGACGAACTGGGATATCTGGGGCAGGCTATGGATAAGATGCGAAAAAGCATTATGGATAGGGATCGCCAACTGAAGACTATGTTGGCAGCAGTAGCCCATGAGATAAGAAACCCCTTAGGGGGTATTGAACTGTTCGCCGGTCTGGCGGCCGAAGAGCTCGAGGGGAAAAGTAAGGGCAAGGACCACATAGACAAAATCATCAGGGAAGTCCGGAATTTAAGCCGCATTATCGATGAGTTTTTGACCTTTGCACGCCCTTTGAATCCCCAGAGAAGGCTTGCTCTGCTGGCAGATTTGATAGATGAAGCATTTTGCTTAGTATCCTCGGAACTTGAGGCAAAAGGCATCGTCTTCAAAAAAGAGCTTTCAGAGAACCAGATATATGTCTACGCCGATCCAGAACAGGTGAAAAGGGCGTTGTTGAACCTGTTCAAAAATTCCATCCAGGCGATGGAACAGAACGGAAACCTGATAGTAACAGGCACAAGAAAGAGAAGTCGCGTGAGCATAGAGATCAAGGACACAGGATCAGGCATACCACAGGGACATCTGGAAAGGATTTTCGATCCCTTCTTTACCACCAGGGAGCAGGGTATAGGACTGGGGCTGTCTATTGTTAAGAAGATCGTGGAGGAGAACGGAGGCAAAATCTCTGTGGCCACAAAACAGAACCACGGGACTACCTTTACTATCTTGCTGCCTGGATCAGAGCCGACAGGCAAGATAAAGGATGAGCACTATGAGCAGAATTGTAGTAATCGAAGATAATAAGACTATGAGAGAGGGAATCACGCAAACCCTGGCTAAAATGAAGCATCAGGTAACTGCCTTCTCTGCTGGAGAACCGGGGATACAAGAATGCCAGAGAGGACTGGTTGATTTAGTTATCACCGACTACAAAATGCACCCTATGGATGGAATCCAGGTGCTGGAGAATATCAAGCAGATAAATAAAGATATAGATGTCATCTTGATCACCGCTTACGGGACTATAGAACTGGCGGTGGAGGCTATGAAGAGAGGGGCGGCAGATTTTCTCACCAAGCCCTTCTCCCCCGAAGAACTTAAGATCAGAGTGAATAAAGTACTGGAATTCAGAGAGGCCAGACAAGAGAGTCAGAGGCTAAACGAAGAGAACCAGTATCTGCGCCAACAGATTGACATCCAGTACAACTTTGGAGAGATTGTAGGAAAGTCTGTCCCAATGGTAGAGGTGTTCAAGAAAATCAAAAAGGTGGCCCCTACGGACTCTTCTGTGTTAATCTATGGAGAAAGCGGCACGGGCAAGGAGTTGGTGGCCAGGGCAATCCACTCTCAAAGTCGAAGAAAAGACGGGCCGTTTGTGAAGGTAAACTGCAGTGCCCTGGCAGAAGGGGTGCTGGAAAGCGAGCTTTTCGGCCATGAAAAAGGGGCCTTCACCGGCGCCATTAGAAGGAAAAAGGGGAAATTTGAGCTGGCCCACCGAGGCTCGATATTCTTAGATGAGATCGGCGATATCCCCCTCTCCACTCAGGCAAAGCTCTTACGAGTCCTGCAGGAGAGAGAACTGGACAGAGTGGGAGCAGAGGAGACCATCAAGGTGGATGTACGGGTGATTACTGCCACCAACAAAGACCTTCTTAAGATGACCAAAGAAGGCAGTTTCCGTGAAGACCTGTTCTACCGATTGAATGTTATTCCTATTGAACTGCCTCCACTGCGAGACAGAAAAGAGGATATCCCTGAGCTTGCTGCCCATTTCTTAGAGAAAAAGTGCGCCCAACTGGGCAGAAAGAGGGTCAAGATTCACCCCCGGGCAATGGAGCTTCTGCTAAGCTACTGCTGGCCGGGCAATGTGAGAGAGTTGGAGAATGTTTTGGAGAGGGCTATAGTGCTCTGCGACGGCGATGAAATCTGCGTGAGTGACCTTCCCTTATTGATGAGGGAAATAGATTTGGGGGGTGTGCTCAGGCTTCCCGACACCCAGATGTCTCTGACTCAGACACTGGAGGAACTGGAGAGGCAACTGATAGAAAGGGCACTGGAAAAGGCTAAGGGGATAAAAACCAGGGCCGCTCAGATCCTGGGAATAAAGACTAGTGCCCTTTACTATAAATTGGAAAAATACGGGATAAGCTAACCGAACTCTGGCAAATTCAAGAAAAATCAAAAGGATTTAACTGCAAAGGGCGCAGAGAACGCAAAGGATCGACCCAAGGTCCATAAGAATAGACTCTTGGCGAGCTTTGTGCTTCCTTGGGGGTCTTTGCGGTTAGACAAAAAAAACAAGAACTTGCCAAAAACTGAATTATTCAACGAGGAGAACCGCGATGGAAAAATCGAACAGTTTGGGAGCGGGCCTTAAAAGTACCGCTGGACACTGGTTGTCGGTTGCCTGCGTTATTATCCTGTGGATTTTTCCCCTGTTTTTACTTCCTGTCACTGTGCACAGCCTCCCAGAGGATGAGATATCCTCCCTTGTGCAGAAGATAGAGGAACTGAAAGCCAGACAACAGCAACTTCAGCTGCAGAGGCGGAGACTTATCTGTGAGAGTGACAGCCTGGCCCAGAAGATCGAAGGGCTTAAGCAGAAGGTTCGGCAGAGCAAAGGCATCTTTTCAGAGCGCAGATTGAAAGAGGCTCTTCGGCATTCTCAACACCTGGTACAGAGACTGAAGCAATTGGAGAGGGAGATTGAAGCAAACAAGGCCCTGATTGCTCAGCATAAAGTTCGGCTAAAATACAGCTACGAGCAACAGATTGCACAACTTTTGGAGAGGATGGAAAAGAGCCGAAACAAAAAAGAGGCTCACCACCTGTTGCTTTTGTTAAGGAGATTCCAGGCGGAGAAAAAGGCGCTGGAGACTGAAACCGAACGGCGGAAGATAACCGATATTCTCCAGATTGAACAGATAAAAATCGACAAAGATGACACCGCCGAACAGATCAGAGAGAAGGCAGACCTGATAAGCGATTTCGTTGATAAGCTCAAAAGTCAGCTCCGTTTGCTTGACCAGAAGATCCAGGAGTTAGAAGAGGAGAAGGAGAATCAGGAACGGGTAGAAGAACTGGTGGAGGAGTTCTCTCTGTTCGATGACGACCGAATGGCCATCCGTGTGCTGAAGGTTCAGGCCGAAGAGAGAGCCTACGAAAGTGAGGGTCTTAAAAACCGGGATGTGAAGACACCTCTGCTTACAACCGAAGGGAAGACCTCTGTAGAACCTGGACCTGACGTGTCTGGAGGTGAAGAGAGAATAATTACCAATGACATTGAAGAACAGATAGACAAATTGAAGCAGAAAAAAACTGCCCTCTCTCAGAAGCTTTCCCGACTTTCCCGGAAGGCCGAGGAGTTTTATCAGAAGGCTGCTGAGCTGGCAAAGCCCCGTTAGATAAGGAGCTCAAGAGGTCAACCATTATCGTATAAATGTTACTATCTAACCGGAAGAACCATGCTTACGCATATAGTTCAGTATCTAACAGGGTAAACACAGTGAACCCCAAGGCCGGCGTTGCTCTTGGATTTCTTCTTTTGGTTCTCCTTTTCATTCCCCGGACTGCCAGCGGAGGGGAGGATAAAAAGCTCATCCTTAAGGCTGGACTCCAATACGATGACAACCTCTTTGAGCAGACCGATGGGAAAACCGGAGCCCTGGCGACCAGACTCTACCTTGACTCAAATCTGTCGGCCCTGACCAGCCGGAAATCCTCCATATCCCTCCAGTATCAGCTTGGCCTCAAGAAACATCTGATGGCCGCCTCATCTGATTCCCTTTCCCCGGTTAATCCCGTCATAAACCGCTTGGCCCTGCTTATCCAACATCAGCTTACTGCCCGAACCCTCATAGGCCTCTACAGTGAACTCAAGAGCAGAAGTCTTCTGGAGAAGGCAGAGAGGTATCTTGCCAGTCAGACAGGTTATCTGCAAGGGCAGGCTCGATTCTTCCTGGACCTCAATTTAACCGAACACCTTTGGGCTAACATCTCTCTTCAGGGTTCTCACATTGAGTTTCAGAGATTTCACGACTTCGACTGTTCTGCCCGAGGCGGCCAGCTCCGCCTGAACCGGTCCTTCTCCTCCAGGTCAAAGTTCTGGTTCAAAATCTCGGCAAAGAGACTACAGTTCAGGAGAAAATCCTTGGTGATAGAGAAGAGTGAGGGGGAAGAGACGGTGCGCGTTACAGATAACCCTCAAATAGACTTTCTTAAAGAGGCTGCCATCGGTTTCAGGCTCTACAGAGGCGTCTTGATAACTGGAGGCTATTCCTTTAGAGCTAACAGTTCCAACAGTTGTGGCTACTCCTTTAAGGCCCATCGAATCTATGTGCTCCTGGGGAAGAGATTCACCTCACAGACCAGACTTCAGTTTCACGGTCTTCTGGAGCAAAAGAGCTACACAGAGGCTGTTCAACCCTCTTCTTCCATCTTCCTGCTTTCAGAGCAGACAACCGGCAGTATGGTGATTGTGAACTTATCTCGTAAGCTTAGTTCTTTGAGTGAAATAGAGATCCAACTGGGCCTCTACCGAGGGGAATGTCTTGAGAGAGGCAGGTTTTACACCAGGGGTCTGTATGGTGTGGCTCTCAGTTTCAGATTGTAAAAAGAGCTCATTATCAGAAATCTGAGAATCACTATCAAAAATCTGAGATTTGTGTTGATGGTCGGAGGTAGAGAAGAGGCGAGCGCGGTCTTGCGTCTCCCTGGAACCAGCCCACAGAGATTAAGGGAGGAATAACCGCTGGGCAAGCTGGCACGGAGATTGCTCCTTCTACAGGGGAGAAGAGCGTGATTCCAAAGCAGAAAGGAGGCGAAAGGAATGTCGAAGGCTCTCATAGTAGCTGGATTAGCTGCGGTGACTCTCTTAGTGGCTAGCTTCGGTGCCGCAACGGCTCAGGATGACCCTGAGGACGCTCCAATAGGTGAGCGGATAGCCCTCGATGGGACACTCCAGAAGACGGACGATGGGACCTATATACTCGCTGGTTACATCCTCCAGAGCCAGCTTGACCTTGAACCGTATGTGGGCAAAGAGGTGGCCATCAGAGGAGAGGTGATCGCCGAAGACCCTCCTACCGTTGAGGTGCTGGCTATCGAGGAGTATCAAAAACCTGATGAGCCTTCTGAGCCTTATATCCCTTTGATGGGCGATCATATAGATGTCCGGGGTATACTCCAGAAGACAGCCGACGGAACCTATGTCGTTGACGAAGTCGTCCTTCAGAGCAGCACCGTTGACCTTGAGTCATATGTTGGTCAATTTGTGTGCGCCGAAGGGGAGGTAGTTGCCCAAGAGCCGCTCACGATTGAGGTAGAGGCCATCCGAGGGGAGGAAAAACCTCCTGCTGAGGAACCTCAAGTTCCCCTGGCATGTCTTCACGGCCTGCTCCAAAAGAGGGCCGACGGGGGTTACACTCTGGAGAAGATCATCCTCCAGAGCAGCAGCATCGACCTTGAACAATGGGTCGGTATGGAGGTATACCTCAGGGGAGAGATTGTCTCCGAAGACCCTCTCACGATCGAAGTATTGGGTATCAAAGAGCACGAGGAGACCAATGAGCCTGGGATCGGCGAGGTTCCTGCCCAGACAATAGGTGCTCACGGAACGCTCCTGAAAACCGATGACGGCACCTACACCCTTGACGACAGAATCATCGTCCAGAGCCGCACCATCGATCTTGAAGAATGGGCCGATATGGAGGTAGTTATCAAGGCCGAAGTGGTTGCCAGAGACCCTGAGCCCATCCTCGAGGTGCTGGCCATCTGTGAGTACAATTCCGTCGCCTCTGAGGCCGTCACGGACGGAGCCGAGAGCTACGATGCCGAACCCCTGCGGAAGATGCTGAGCAGTACCGCGGTTGAGCCCTCCTCCTGGGGGCAGGTGAAGGCGCTCTTCCGCTAAGAATAACCCAGTCCGGGTCTTCTTCAAATAAGACCCGGACTTTTCCTTTTACAAAAGATAAAGGAAGCAGTTATGGAATTGAATCTTGCCCCGTTAAATGAAGGCTGTAAGACGGACTCGGTAGTGGAGCGCAAACCTCACTTAACGAGGCTCGTGCGGAAATTGGACCCTGAACTGGCCTATCTGGTGCTTCTGACCGAGGAGGGCCTAAAGCCTATGAGTCGCTGGGAGAAACCCTTCGGCCCCGAGGAGGTCCAGATTCTCCAGAAGCTGGGACTGAGGCCCAGAGTCATTGAAAGAAGGGTGAGAACCGGCAAGATAGTCCATGAACTTATCTTTGGCCGGATGAATCCACACCTGGATGTATACCAGCGCAGATTTGGCGGAAGCCCCATAGACAGGTCGCCCGAGACCGTAAAGCTGGAGGGATTTCTGTTCGGCTATCCCTGTTGCTGCGTGGAAGAGTTCATCCGAAAGGGGTACCAGAAGAACGGACTTCATCCAGAGGACCAGAGGATCCTGTTCCACTGGGCCTGCAGAGGATGCCAGGTCACACCACTCTTGTTGCCAGATTACCACCGTGTGTGGAGAGAATGTCAGGAGCTGTTTTCCCAGCCTTTGGGGCAGACAATTCCCCTGCCCCTCTGGAAACGGCTGAGCAGGAGGGTTGCCGTTGTTGCCACAACCGCCTGCCTGGTTTTCGTTCCTGGATTGGCAACCAGTGGCGAGAAAAGCGATCCCCACCTGCTCCCTGTTGCAGAGGACAAAGACGGAGACGGTCTCAGCGACTTTGAAGAAAGTCACCTTAACACCAATCCAGACAGCCCGGATACCGACGGAGACGGGGTGCCCGACGGAGCACAACTGGCCCAACAGATGCACTCCGTAATTGACACCCTGAGGACTTATGAGAACGAAACTGAGCCCTATAAGGTAGAATACATGATGCGAGGCGTCGAAAAGTGTGAGATATGCGGCCAGTGGGTCAATATGGGCTACATTGTGGTAATCAATCCACTTAGAGATCTACAGATGGAAATCCCTTATATCGGTCTACACTATATGGCACACGGCAGCTTTGCCTACGAAGGGGATCTCCATAAAGGTCGCATTGACCCGGTGAAGTTAGCAGAGATCCTAGCACTGAGCTCCACCTCTATTAAACCAGTTTGCTGGGCGGAGATTAAGATGATGCATAAGTAAATCTCACCAGAGCAAAACCCCTGAAAGAAATGAAGCCAGAATAAGGGAAATAACTCTTTTCTCTCCTCTTTCATCTTTCCTCTCTTCTCTTTCCCGAAAGGAGGTGTTCTTAAGAATGAAGCAGTTGAAGAGGTTTGTCTTGGTGAGCATTGCGGCATTCTGCCCGTTCTTCTCGACATCCACCTCTGCCCAGATGCTTGCTGACATCACGGCCGATGTGGAGACCGAGTTCGGCACCTACCATCCTTACCCTGTTGACATAGTACCCCAGGTGCCATCCTATACTATTCGGCCGGACTTCTCCAATGTCTCCAACTTCGACGATTTTAACTTCACTGAACAGGAAAGGGCACTGCTTTTGGAGAACGGATTTGTGGCCACTGCCTCTTCCTACAAGCAGTTGTACGATGTTTACAAAGCACTTAAAGAAAGGGAGACGCCCATCTTTGTCACTACCGATTGTATGCTCCACACCTTCCATGTACTCTACGACAATATGTTGAGACTCCTGGAGGTAGAGCGGTTTGCCTCCGACTTGGATGCCCTGAACAGGGCGATGCTGGATAAGATGGAAACGCTGTATAACCAGGCAGAAGCCCCGGAGGTTGAAGAAGCTTTAAAAAAGGATGTGGCATATTTCGCCGTAGGGACAAGACTGCTTAACCCTGCTGCTGCAATACCGGAGGATGTAGTAGATTTAGTGGAAGCAGAACTGCTCTTAATCGATGCCCACGAGGGTTTTGATTTCTCCCCCATCTTCGGGTACCAGGAGGACTACAGCCAGTATAAGCCCAGAGGACACTACACGCGCAACGAACTGCTGCAAAGATATTTCCGCTCAATGATGTGGTATGGGAGGATGATGTTCAGACTGGAGCCGGACAGCACACAATCCGGCCTCAAAAAGGGTAGGGAAGAGACCCTACAGGCCATTTACATTGTCAAGGCAATAAATCAACTGGAGGTGGAGGGCCGGCCAGCCCTGGAGATATGGGACGAAATCTATACCCCCACGGTCTTCTTTGTAGGAAAGGCAGACGATCTCACCATTTACGAATATACCCAATTGATCGAAAAGCTCTATGGCCCTGACTACCAGAGTTTGCCCTTGGAGCAGTTCGCCGACGGGCAGAAGCTGGAAACCTTTATCCAGGAGGCCAAGAAGCTCCGTGACCCTGCCGTCTGTTCCTCCTTTGTCTGGGAGTGGGAGGAGTTTGAGGGTGTGACCAAAGGGTTCAGATTTATGGGGCAAAGGTATATTCCGGATTCCCATATGTTCACTGAACTGACCCACTCGCGGGTGCGGGGCAGGCTTTTCCCGATGGCCCTGGATGTGTTCTCGGTCCTTGGTTCCCAAAGGGCCAGTACTATCTTAGATTCGGTCTACCATCAGTCCCAAACCTACCCCGACTACCCGGCCAAGGTGGACTCCCTGAAGGTCCTTTTTGCCTCGTTTGACGACAAAGTCTGGGCGCAGAACCTCTACTGGAACTGGCTTTATTCGCTTATGCCTCTGCTTTTCCCCAAGGATGAGGGATATCCGATCTTTATGCAGAAGAAAGCCTGGGCGGACAAGGAACTCACCACTGCCCTGGGCTCGTGGACAGAGCTGAGACACGACACCATTCTTTATGCCAAGCAGAGTTATACCAGGGTAACTGGAATGCCATCTCCTTTAGGCTTAGTTCAAGGCTATGTCGAGCCAAATCCTTATCTTTACGCCAGATTGGCCTCTTTGGCCCGTTTTATGCAAACAGGGTTGGAACAGAGGGACCTGTTGATTGAGGAGGTAGAACAAAGGCTGAGCTCTCTGGAGTCTCTGCTGTTGAAGCTGAAGACCATCTCTGAGAAAGAGCTGACCAACATCGGGCCAGACTTTGACGAATACGAGTTGATCTGCTCTATCGGGGACTCCTTAGAGGCCCTGGTCACCTTCCCGCCCGAGATCAGCGGGCAGATAGAAAGCGATACCGATGACCAGATGGCGGTGGTGGCCGATGTCCACACCGATCCCAACACCGGGCAGTGCCTGGAGGAGGGCGTTGGTTATCCTTTAAATCTATATGTTATTACTAAGGTTGAGGGAGAATTAGTGGTAACCCAGGGGGCGACCTTCTCCTACTTTGAGTTCAAGCAGCCGATGTCGGAGCGGCTCACTGACGAGGAGTGGCAGCAGATGCTTCAAGGCGGTGCTGCACCTGATGCTCCTCAGTGGACAGTTAGTTTTGCCCCCCAGGGATTTGCCACAGGGCAGCCCCCTTTAGCTCACTCCAGTGAGTCCCGAGAGGCGATTGCCCTCAGACTTTCAGTCATCCCTGAGAGACCCACGGTGGGCGAGGAGATCAAAATCAGAGCTGCATTAAGCAGCCCCTACCAGGAAGGTGAACCGAGAGTTATTATTGAAAAAGCGGAAGGTGATAGTGTTGCTGTGCCTTTGGCTGAACAGGATTCGGCCTATGTGGGTGGGATAAACACAGAAGGCTGGCAGCCAGGGCAGATTGTAGTGAAGGCAGTCTGGCTGACTACCTGGGGAGGTCAGACCTCCCAGATTTGCCAGAGCAGAAAGGCCCTGGTTTTGGCTCCTAAGACCGTGGTGGAGGAGCAATCCCCATTGCCTGGGAATTTCTACCTGGAGCAGAACCATCCCAACCCATTTAATGCTGCCACTGCTATTCCCTTCTGCCTTCCTTCTGAATCCAGGGTGCGATTGGTAATCTATGATCTCCTGGGGCAACCGGTGAGAACATTGATCAATGCAGAGCTTCCACGGGGGAAGCACCGAGCCCTCTGGGATGGGAAGGATGACTCAGGCAGGGAGGTGTCCAGCGGGATTTATTTCTATTGCCTGAAGACTGGTGAGGAAACCCTCGGGGTAAGAAAGATGCTGCTTTTGAAGTGACAGTTCCGCTTCAGCTAAATTTTACCAGCGGCCGCCTTCTGATTTGGAACGAAGGCGGCCCTTCCTTTGAAACACCAAATAGCGGTCAGTTCTCACCTCTCATCTACTGCAGGCACAGAAACTGGCTATGCCGGCAGCAAGAAAAAAAACCCTTGACTTTCTCAAAATTTCTGCTATATTCAGCTTTTGAAGGAACTTTGACAATCAGGGGAACCGTGATGGTTTTTCGGAGTTTGCATTGATGTAGACCTCTTTTACGGGTCAATCAATGCTGATTAGTTCTGGTGGCTATGAGAATCTTACATATCGACTCGGAAAGGAGCTGGCGGGGGGGAGAAAATCAGGTGCTCCTGCTCTCATTGTTTCTGGTGAGGAGAGGCCACCAGGTGGCGGTGGCCTGTCCCCCAAACAGTGAGTTGGCAAAAAAGGCGGTTAAAGAAAGCATCCCTGTGAAGTCTCTTCCTATGTGGGGAGAGCTTGACCTGAGGGCGGGGTATAAATTGGCCCGGTTGATCAGAAGGGAAGGCTATGAGGTTATCCACTGTCACAGCGCCCACGCCCATTCTTTAGGGGTAATTGCCTCCAAGCTGACAAGGATTCCAGCCCTGGTGGTCTCCCGACGAGTCGATTTCCCTGTGGGAGGAAAAGGCTGGCTTAACTACTATAAGTACAGCTCTGTAGATAAAATCATCGCCGTCTCCAGAGGCGTCAAAGAGGTTTTAACCAAAGGCAGAATCCCAGAGGAGAAGATAGGGATTGTCCACAGCGGTATAGACCTTCGGCGTTTTGAAAATATCGACCATCCCGGAGACCTTTATAAAGAGCTCCATCTGAAGGGAGAAGAGAAAGTGGTGGGAACAGTGGCTGCCCTGGCTCCTCACAAGGATCACCCCAATTTTCTTCGGGCCGCCAGAATAATAGCCCACCGGTTGCCCCAGGTTAGATTCCTGATCGTAGGGGAAGGCAAAGAAGCAGGAAAGCTGAGAAGGCTGGCCGCCGAACTGGAGCTTGAGGACTGGGTGATTTTCACCGGCTTCCGGGAAGACATTCCCAGGCTCCTTTCTCTATTTGATGTGTTTGTTATATCTTCCTATCTGGAAGGCCTGTGCACCTCCATTCTGGATGCGATGGCCGCTGGAGTCCCGGTAGTTGCTACTGGAACAGGGGGCATACCGGAGGTGGTTAAAGATGAGGAGAATGGGATTTTAGTACCACCGAGGGATGCGGAGAGACTGGCTGCGGGGGTTTTAAGGGTGCTCAGTGATCCTGGCTTGGCTCAGAGGCTGGTTGAGGCAGGTCACAGTACAGCAAGAGAATTCTCTGCTGAACAGATGGCGAAGCAGACCGAACAATTGTACCACTCTGTGTTGAGAGAAAAAGAGGGGAAGAGAAAGGAAGAGTTTTGAACGTAGATCTGGAGAATTGAGCACTGAAAGAGACTGAATAATTAAATTGTTCCCTATTGGCCACTGGGGATTGGTGAACCAGTCACCAGTAACCGATTCTCATTCTTTGTTCCGATGTTCCTCAGTGCTTTCCGAATCTGGATTTATAGCTCTCTCAGCAAGATGTAATTTTTTCGCTCCCCTATACGGGTTTTCAGGATTTCATTTTCAATAAATGAGAGGATTCTGATCCTAAGTGTATTATGGCGGTGTTTTATATTTGATTTTGGCTCTTCTTTGACTGTCCAGTCCATCTGGGCTATTCTGTTGTGCATCACCCTGGGGTGGGTCTGTCGGAAGAGGGCCAGATGTCTCAGACTGCCGTAGTTGAACTTGGCCGTTTTATCCGGGTGATGAAGCTCTATCCATTCTCTGGGGTGATGGAGAGAGTCCAGGGCGATCTGTTTCTGTTTCATCTTCTCTGGGGGTCTGACCCAACCGTAGTGGTAGATTTCGGCATCTGCCAGGGCCACTTTCAGTTTTTTCCCATCTCTGCGGAAGCTCTGAGCACTTTTCCAGGAGCGGACGCCGATGCCGGTCCTCACCACCCTGATTTCGTATCTGTACCAGCCGTGGGCCCTCTGGTAATGCCAGTAATCGCCGTAAAAATGTTTGTACCCAAAAAGCAACCCTTCTACCTCTGGGGTGTTTAAATATCGCTCCATCTTTTTTCTTATGGTGGGAAGATATCTTTCGTGCACCACTTCGTCGGCCTGAAGATAGAATGCCCAGTCGCCGGTGCAGGCATCCAGTGCGATGTTCGTCTGTTGGGCGTTGATAGCTCCTCGGACAAAGTATTTAGGGTCCCAGACAGTTTCAATAACCTTTATCTTGTCCGAGTCAATTGACCGAATCAACTCTGTGGTTCCGTCGTCTGAATCCCCTGCAGCAACGATGAACTCGTCACAGATAGGCAGTATGGAAGTAATCGACTCAACCACAGGGTAGTAAAGCTTAATGGCATTTCTTACAAAGGTGAATCCGCTGACTTTCATCCGTTTCTCCGTAAACTCTACCCGTATGCATAAGGCAAGACCTTGAGATCTATGTGAAGCCTTTTAGGAGAGTCATTAAGTCATTGGTCATTAGTCATCAGTCATTAGTTGTTTGATTCGTAAAAAGTCCTAAATGCTCCCTCTCCCTTTCAGGGAGAGGGT
>CAZQSC010000040.1:0-16089 GCA_964595705.1 uncultured bacterium
CGCTACAGCGGGGCTTAATTCCCAACCCCAGGCTCGCTTGCCTCGGGACAGATCGGCCATAAGCGGCGCTGAGGGCCAGGTCCTGTGCAACGGAAGGTCGCCGAACCCCGTCAGGACCGGGAGGTAGCAGCGGTAGGCGTTCCCTTGCGTGTGCCGCAGGGCAACCTGACCGGAGCTGGCTGTGACCGTGATGCCCGGGACAAAGGGTCAAAGGTGGGTGCACGACCGCATATAACTAAATGCTAAGTTTCAAATTATAACTCCTAATGACTTTGAAATTGCAGTGTTTGAACCTCCCGCTCCACTCTGTCGACGCTTGGAGATGTCTCCCACACCCTTTTTAGACAGAATGCGTGAAATCAGGTGCATCTGACTATGACAAGGTCCGGTTTTGAACATTAAGATTTTGGCTATTGAGGCCTGTCTGGAATTCGGAATTTCTTGTTTAGAATTCACTGAAGCTTAGTCAATGATACCCAAAAAAACAACTTGAAGAGCTAAAAGATGCCTTATGTAGTGCTATCCAGAAAGTGGCGCCCGCTGAACTTCGATGATGTGATAGCCCAGGAGCATGTTACCGCTACCCTGAAGAATGCTATCAGCTCAGGCAGAATCGCCCATGCCTACCTTTTTTCTGGACCCCGTGGTGTAGGCAAGACCACTACTGCACGAATATTAGCTAAGGCCCTAAACTGTGCCGAGGGCCCTACACCCCACCCCTGCAACAAATGCACCGCCTGTAAAGAAATCACCCACGGGGTCAGCCTCGATGTTCTGGAGATCGATGGGGCTTCTAACCGAGGCATAGATGAAGTGCGTGACCTACGGGAGAATGTCAGATATGCCCCCAGCCAGAGCAGATACAAGATCTACTATATCGACGAAGTGCATATGCTGACCACTCCTGCTTTTAATGCCCTGCTGAAAACTCTGGAAGAACCGCCTGCACATGTTGTTTTCATCTTTGCCACCACTCAGCCTCAAGACATCCCCTTGACCATTCTCTCCCGCTGTCAGCGCTTCGACTTCAAGAGGATCCCCACTGCGGAGATTATCAAGCGTCTCCAATTCATCGCTTCTCAGGAGTCAGTAGAGATCAACGAAGACGCCTTGCTACTAATAGCCAAAAAGGCCGATGGAGCAATGCGCGATGCTGAAAGTCTCCTGGATCAGGTGATCGCCTTCGGCGGCGGTCAGATCTCCTCTCAGACAGTTGAAAGCCTGCTGGGACTGGTAGAACGACAATTTTTCTTCGACTTGATAGAGGCCGTGGCCCAAAAAGACAGCCGCAAGGGACTGGAACTGGTAGAGAAGGTGATCGAAGATGGCCGAGATGTGGGGGAGATCGTAAGGGGACTGCTGGAGCATCTCCGGGACCTGCTGTTTGCCAAAATTCCCGGAGGAATAAAAATAATAGAGGCCTCAGAAGGAGACAAACTGAGCTATCAGGCCCAAGCAAAGAACTTCTCCGAAGGAGACCTGCTGCGGATGATAAAGATTGTCTCTGATTTAGAAGCATCAATAAATCGGGTTCCCCATCCAAGACTGAAGCTGGAAATCGCCATTGTCAGGTTGATCAAGCTGGATTCCACCGTGCTTCTGAACGAGTTATTGGAACGATTCTCCCGGTTAGAGGAGAGGCTCAAAGGGGGAGCCTTTCAAATCAGAGAGGCGAAATCCCCCCCTCCGCTGTTTGAAGACAAAGCGCAGCAGGCAGGACAACAAAAGATAACGCCAGAAGTTACTGTAAAGCCGGCAGATTTGGAGGTAAATCTGGAAAATATACAGCAACATTGGCCTCAGATAGTTGAGGCAGTCAAGCAGAAAAAGAGGAGTCTGGGGGCACTTCTTTCTCACGCAGTGCCCGCTGAACTGTCCGGAGATATTCTTCAACTCTCCTTCAAAAAGGAGGGCAATTTCTCTGCCAGAAAAGTAGAGAAAAACGCCCCTCTGGTGGAGAAGATCATAGGAGAGATGTTCGGCACTCCACTGAAGATTAAGTGCATAGTCGTCGACTCCTCCGAGGAGAAACCAAGCTCACTGAAGGCTCCCCTGGAAGAACTCTACCAGAGGGAACCTCTGCTTCGCAGCGTGGTAGATATATTCGACGGAGAGCTGATAGAAGAACCACCGGACAGTAAATCTAGAATAAACTGAAAACAAGGAGGATAATATAATGGCAAAATTTCCCACAGGATTGGCGGCGGTGATGAAACAGGCACAGGCTCTACAGGGAAAACTCTCCAAGTTACAGGAAGAGTTGGAGCAAAAAAGGGTTGAGGGCAGTGCCGGCGGAGGTATGGTTACCGTCATAGCCAATGGCAAACAGGAGATTCTGGAAGTGAAGATTGACCCTGAGGTGGTAAATCCCGAAGATGTTGAGATGTTAGAGGATTTGATTGTCGCTGCTGTGAACCAGGCCCGCCAGAGGGCTCAAGAATTAGCTGAACAGGAGATGTATAAAGTAACCGGGGGACTTGTCCCGCAACTGCTGGGCGATGTAAAAATACCCGGATTGACTTGACCGAAAAACAGGGAGAAATGGCTGATGCGCTGCACTGTTGATTCTATTGAAAGACTCACTGCGGCATTTGAGAAACTGCCTTCCATTGGGAGAAGAACTGCCCAGAGGCTGACCTTTTATCTGATGAAGGCCGATAGAGAAGAGGCGCTCTCTCTGGCCGAGGCGATTATTGAGCTAAAGGAGAAAACCCGCTACTGTTCGATCTGTTTTAATCTGACTGAAACCGACCCCTGCAGTATCTGCTCTGATCCCACCCGAAACAGCTCAATTATATGTGTGGTAGAGGAGCCAAAAGATGTGTCGGCGCTGGAGAAAACAGGCCAGTACAAAGGGCTCTATCATGTGCTGGGTGGAGTTCTCTCCCCCCTGGATGGCGTCGGCCCAGATAACCTGAGGATCAGAGAGCTCCAGGAACGGGTGAGAAATGGCGCCCAGGAAGTGATTCTGGCCACCAGTGCTACCGCAGAAGGGGAGACCACCTCCGTCTATCTGGCCAAATTGCTTCGGCCCTACCCCGTGAAGGTCTCCCGGATTGCTCGGGGACTGCCTGTAGGTGGAGATTTAGAGATCGCCAGCAAGGAGACTTTGATTCGAGCTATAGAAGAACGCCGAAAGATGGAATAATCACTTTAAGTCAAAATAGAGGATTGAGGCAGACGAGGAGGATCCTATGTCCAAGATGATCGAAGTCCGATGGCACGGCAGAGGGGGACAGGGAGCGAAGACCGCTGCCTATCTTCTCGCCGAATCGGCAATGCAAGAGGGCAAATATATCCAGGCCTTCCCGGAATACGGCCCAGAGAGGATGGGGGCACCCATAATGGCCTTCACTCGCATAAGTGACAACCCAATCAGAATTCACTGCCATGTGAAAACCCCCCAGGTGGTGGCAGTACTGGACCCCACCCTACTTGAAACTGTGGATATCTTAGATGGAGTTCCCGAAGATGGCACGGTGGTGGTAAACATAGAGGAGTCCCCGGACTCCTTGCGCAGGACCCTGAACATATCAGGCAGGCGACTGTTCACCGTACCAGCCACTCAGATCGCCCTGGAGACTATAGGCAGACCTATCCCTAACACCCCGATGATAGGAGCTATGATTAAAGCCACTGGACTTTTAGACATAGAAGCAGTTGTCACTAACACCCGCAAAAGCTTTGAGAAAAAGTTCAGCGCCCTGGTGGTAGAGAAGAATATCCAGGCTATCCGACGGGCCTATGAGGAGGTGAAGTCAGAGTGAAGATTACACCGGAGACCGGATGGAAAAAACTGCCTCAGGGAGGACTTATACTGGAAGCAGGCAACGCTGAGCAGTATATAACCGGCAGTTGGCGAACCTTCCGCCCCATCCGGGATGAACAGAAATGTACCAATTGCCTGCTGTGCTGGATTCACTGCCCCGACTCTTCCATTATAGTGGAAAACGCTAAAGTTGTGGGCATAGATTATGACCATTGCAAGGGCTGCGGCATCTGTGCCGAGATCTGCCCCCCAAGAATCAAGGCGATAACAATGGTAGAAGAGAGAAAAAGGGATGATTTGAAATAGTCTAATGCATTGATTAAGTAGATTAAGGGATTCTATCTCTGTGGAATCTATCCAGATCAATGCTCATCTTGACTCGAAAAGGAGCGAATTGATGGGAAAATTGATTTCAATGGAGGGGAATCAGGCAGCAGCAGAGGCGATGCGTCAGATAAATCCCGATGTAGTGGCTGCCTATCCCATAACCCCTCAGACTGAAGTTGTACAGACATTTGCCCAATTTGTGGCCGACGGTCGGGTGGATACCGAGTTGATCACGGTGGAGAGCGAGCATTCAGCAATGAGTGCTTGTGTGGGAGCGGCGGCAGCGGGCACACGGGTAATGACCGCTACCTCTGCCAACGGTATGGCCCTTATGTGGGAGATCCTTTACATCGCCGCCTCCACCCGGCTGCCAATTGTTATGGCCCTGGTGAACAGAGCCCTTTCCGCTAATATCAACATCCATTGCGATCACTCTGACTCAATGGGTGCCAGAGATACGGGTTGGATTCAACTTTACTGTGAAAACAGTCAGGAGGTTTACGATACCCTCATTCAAGCAGTTCGTATCGCCGAACATCCCCAGGTCAGGCTGCCAGTTATGGTTTGCTACGATGGCTTCATCATCAGCCACGCAGTGGAATGTCTGGAACTACTTGAAGATAAGGAAGTTCAGGAATTTGTGGGGGAATTCAAGCCGATAAATTCCCTGCTGGATATCTCTCATCCTCACACCTTTGGACCTCTAGACCTTTACGATTTCTATTTTGAGCATAAGCGCCAGCAAATAGAGGCCTACGGACCGGCCAAGCGGGTCATAGTGGAGATGGGCAAGCAGTTCAGCGCCCTTTCAGGAAGAGAATACGGACTGTTTGAAGGCTACCGGCTGCAGGACGCTCGGCTGGCAATAGTTCTGCTGGGTTCTGCCGCTGGGACAGCAAAGGAGGCTGTGGACCGGCTCAGAGCCGATGGCTTACCTATAGGACTGCTAAAGTTACGAGCTTTCAGGCCCTTCCCCAGCGAAGAGTTGATCCAGCTTTTAAGCGGATTTGAAGCGGTCGCTGTGCTGGACAGAGCGGTCTCCTTCGGGGCAGCCGCTGGACCGCTCTTCACGGAGATAAGCTCGGCCCTGTTCAGAAGCAACCGTCGCCCCCTATTGGTCAACTACATCTACGGCTTGGGGGGAAGAGATATAGATATAGAAGATATCCAGAAGGTTGGAGAAGAACTGGAGAGAACAGCAGAACGAGGAAAAACAGAACAGCTTGTTGATTATATCAGTGTTAGAGAATAGGAGGAGTTAATGGCCAGCTTAAAAGAACTTTCGAGCAAGAAAGAGCTGCTTTCTGGAGGGCATCGGCTGTGTGCCGGGTGTGGGGCCTCCATAATTGTGCGGCAGGTGCTTCTGGCAGCGGATACACCTGTAGTGGTGGCAAATGCCACCGGTTGTCTTGAGGTGGCAACAACTATATTCCCATACACTGCCTGGCGTTGTCCCTTTATTCACTGCGCCTTTGAAAATGTTGCCTCTACACTCAGTGGGGTGGAAACAGCGTATCGGGTGTTAAAGAAGAAAGGAAAGATTAATCAAGATATTAGATTTATCGCCTTCGGCGGCGATGGAGGAACTTATGATATAGGGCTACAGGCCCTTTCTGGCGTTTGCGAACGGGGCCACCGGATGCTTTATGTCTGCTACGACAACCAAGCCTATATGAACACGGGCATTCAGCGCTCCAGCGCCACTCCGCTGGGGGCGGCGACCACCACCTGCCCGGCGGGCAAAGTGCTCCCAGGTAAGTCTCAGAACAGAAAGGACTTGACCGAAATAATGGCCGCTCACCATATCCCCTATGTGGCCCAGGCCTCACCCAGCCGCTGGAACGACCTGGTGAGCAAGACCCAAACAGCGCTGCAGGCCGAAGGACCCTCGTTTATGAATGTCCTCTCCCCCTGCCCTCGTGGCTGGCGATTCCCCTCAAATGAGTCCATCAAGATGGCCCAATTGGCTGTAGACACTTGCCTATGGCCGCTCTATGAGGTTGTGGAGGGCAAGTGGAGACTCACTTACCGGCCGAGGCAAAAACTCCCTGTCGAAGAATGGCTTAGAGCTCAAGGGAGATTTGCCCATCTGTTCAAAGGCGACAATCAACAGGTGATTGAACAACTGCAGGCCGAAGTGGACCGCCGGTGGGAAGAACTGTTGGAGAAAACCTCCTGAAAAACACACCATCCTACCCAACCCTATTTTGAGAGAGAAGAGAACAGTCTTGCTTTAACTTTGTTACATAGGAGATTAACCCTATCAATGATAAAATCCGTAGCTCAAGTCTCAGAATGAGAAGGGCCTGTGCTTTTGACATTCGATTCTGGATGGACATTTTTCCTTAATACTTTGTTCATAATCTAAGAAAATCAAGTTATTACTATGAAAAGCCTGATAACTGTACCCAACATATTGACATTCTCCCGTATTGTTTTGGCCGTGTTTTTCTTGAAGCTATTCTTCGCTGAAGGGTTGTATTGTCAATACCTTGCCCTACTAGTTTTTGGAGTGGCTTCATTGACGGACAAGTACGACGGCAAATTTGCCAGAAACACAGGCTTATCTACCAGTTTTGGCCGCTTCTTAGACCCTCTGGCCGATAAAATCCTCACCCTTTCAGTCCTTTTCTCTCTGGTTATCAAAAACTTGGTTGCCGCCTGGATGGTAGAGATCATCTTGGCCCGTGAGATACTCATCACCGGTATGCGTATGCGGAGCTTGCGTAGTGGCCGACAGATAGCAACCTCAAAGCTGGCCAAATGGAAAACAGCGATTCAGTTGGCTGTCATTTTCCTCATTCTGGTGTTTCTTAGCCTTCAGAAGACTCTTACCCGATGGAAGATATATTCCCCGCTGTTTGACGACGATTTTTCCTCCTATTTCCTCAACGGGGCAACAGGAGCGATGATGACTTTAGCGCTTATTTCGGTCATACCGTATCTGCTTGGTCGCACCAAGTGATGGATTCTACAGTGATTTTGGATCTCCTGCAAGGGGCGGCCCTCCGGTTGCCCCAGGATCTATAAAAAACAGCCAGCACTTCCTCAGCGCTGGCTGTTTTTTTGTCTGCGTAGCTTATCTATCCTATTTTCCCAGAGTTTCAGGAACTGCCTCCTGTAAGCTCTCTGGAACCGCCTCTTGTTCTGTAACTACTGACTCAGGAACTGCTTCCTCGGCTCCCTTGACGGCGGGCTTCTTCTCCTTCTTTTCACATCCCACAAATACCGGGACTACTAACAGAGCAATGAGAAATACACTGATTAGGCGCTTCATACTTATTCACCTCCTCACAGCTTTAGAACAGCCAGAGAACGCCCACTTCTCAACCCCTCTTTTGCCTCCTTGGCTTTAGTGCCGAAGGCCGGACTTGAACCGGCACGAGCTTAGCGCTCACTAGCCCCTCAAGCTAGCGTGTCTACCTATTCCACCACTTCGGCACTGTTCACTGTAATCGCTTCCCCGGAACATATACCCAAAAGAGTGAACCGCTCATTTTTCAAGGCTATCGGCCCCTGTCTCCTCCTCGTCAAACAGCGATGATGGCGACAAGGCTCTGGCCTGAGAGCTTTCTTCGGCTTGCTTCTGCATCTGTTTTAGGGTTTCACTTTCCGCCTTGACCGCCACCTTAGGCGCCCTAAAGCTCAAGGTGATGCAGGTGACTATGAAAACAGTAGCTAACACCGCTGTGAGCTTGCTTAGAAAGGGAGCTGCACCTCTGCCTCCGAATATAGCACCTCCACCTCCAGCACCGCCAAAGGTACTGGCTAATCCACCACCTCTGTAGCCCGACTGCATCAGAATGACCATTATCAACACAAAGGCAACAAACAGGTGAATGAAGATTACAAAGGTATGCATTCTGAATATCCTTCGGATTTTTTAGTTTGAACCCAACCAACAAAACAAGCGAAAAATAATGGCGATGTAGGGGCGTAGCGGCGCTACGCCCTTTTTTCAGTGTTCAATTTTCCGGATGCAGGTTAAGCGCTCTTAACGATCTTTGCAAAGGAGTCAGCCGCCAAAGAGGCACCGCCTACCAGTCCCCCATCAATATCTGGCTGACCGAAAAGGGCAGCTGCATTCTCCGGCTTTATGCTTCCTCCGTACTGGATTCTGACCTGCTGCGCCACATTTGAGTTGTAAAGTCCAGTAAGAATCTGACGAATAAAGGCATGAACCTCCTGGGCCTGCTCCGGAGTTGCAGTTAACCCTGTGCCTATGGCCCAGACGGGTTCGTAGGCGATTACCACCCCCGGGGTCTGCTCGGCAGAGATCCCCTCAAACGCCCCTACCACATGATCTTCGACAATCTTCTGGGTGATCCCCGCCTCTCGTTCCTCCCGTCTCTCTCCTACACAGACGATGGGAACCAGTCCCGCGCGCAAGGCAGCCTTCAATTTCTTGTTGACCGTCTGATTGGTCTCCCCAAAATAGGCGCGTCTTTCTGAATGCCCTAATATAACATATTTACAACCCGATGTCAAGAGCATTTTTGCCGAGACCTCCCCGGTGTAGGCTCCGCTTTCCTCCCAGAACATATCCTGGGCACCCAGAAGCAGATTACTACCTCTGATGGCCTTAGAAGTCGCCTCTAAGGAAGTGAAGGGCGGGCAGAGGACGATGTCCACCCCCTCCACATCTGCTACCAGAGGTTTGAGCTCTTCGGCCAGTTGCACAGCCTCGGCGGATGTCTTATTCATCTTCCAATTGCCAGCAACAATCGGTCTTCTCATCTCTGGTTTCCCTTCTCGGTTAAGGCAGCAATCCCAGGTAAGGTCTTCCCCTCCAGGTACTCCAGAGAGGCTCCCCCTCCAGTGGAAATATGGGACATTCTCTCCTGAAGACCAGTCTTAGCCACGGCTGCTGCTGTATCACCGCCTCCGATGATGGTGACTGCACCCCTCTGGGTTGCCTCTGCCAGGGCCTGGGCGATGGCGTTGGTTCCTACAGCGAACCTGTCCATTTCAAAAACGCCCATCGGCCCGTTCCACACGATAGTTCGGGCGGTGGCGATTTTCTCCTTAAACAAGGCTATGGTTTTGGGACCGATATCCAGAGCCTCCCAATCAGGAAGTATCCCATCTCTGTCCACTACCCGGGTATTGGCGTCGTTGGAGAATCTGTCGGCTATGACACAGTCTACGGGAAGCAGCAGTTCCACTCCCAAGGTCTCCGCCTTCCGAAGGGTTTCACCTGCCAGATCGATCTTCTCTGCCTCCAACAGGGACTTTCCTATCTCCAAACCCTGGGCTTTGAAGAAAGTGTAAGCCATTCCGCCACCAATAAGCAGGCTATTCACCTTGCCCAGAAGGTTTTCGACAACATCTATCTTCCCAGAGATCTTGGCACCTCCTAAGATAGCGACAAACGGACGCTGGGGCTGGGAGAGCGCATCACCTAAGTAGCGTATCTCTTTCTCCAGAAGGAATCCAGCGGCACAGAGGGAGAAAAATTCTGTCACCCCCACCGTGGAGGCATGAGCCCGGTGGGCGGTGCCGAAGGCATCATTAACATAGAGATCTCCCAGGTGTGCCAATTCACGGGCAAACTCCCGATCGTTAGCTGTCTCGCCCGGATGGAACCTCAGGTTCTCCAGCAGGAGAACATCGCCTGGCTTAAGAGAACCGACCATCTCCTCGACTTCCGGCCCTATACAGTCGGGAGCCATTGCCACCGGCTTGTCCAGAAGCCCGGACAGATGCTGGGCCACAGGCCGCAGGGAAAGTGAAGGCACAGCCTTACCCTTAGGACGCCCCAGATGGGACATAAGAATCAGCTTCCCACCCTTTTCCATCACATAGTTGATCGTGGGCAGGGCAGCTCTGATGCGACTGTCATCGGTAATTTTCTGGTTCTCATCCAGGGGGACATTGAAGTCAACCCGCATCAGAACCCGTTTGTCTGCCAGATCTAAGTCCTTAACCGTCAATTTTGACATTGGATACTCCTTATTTAGCGGCCATCAGCTTCAACAGATCAACACACCTGTTGGAATAGCCCCACTCGTTGTCATACCAGGCTACAGCCTTTACCAGGTTCCCCCCTACCACCAAAGTGGAGAGAGAATCGAATATGCTAGAGTGAGGATTGCCGAGGACATCGGCGGAGACTAAGGGCTCTTCTGAATACTCTAAGATGCCCTTTAGTTCTCCCTCGGCAGCTTCTTTCATAGCCGCGTTCACCTCTTCGACGGTCACATCTGTTTTCAGCTCGGCGACAAAGTCGACCATTGCTCCATCAGGGACCGGCACCCTCATTGCCACCGCGTCAAGTCTCCCGGCCAGCTCCGGGATGATCTTGCCGATGGCCTTGGCAGCGCCAGTAGTGGTGGGAATGATCGAGCAAGCAGCCGCCCGTGCCCTCCTTAAATCTTTGTGGGGGAAATCAAGCAGCCGCTGGTCATTGGTATAGGCATGAATGGTGGTCATCAGCCCCTTTACAATGCCAAAACTGTCGTTGAGCACCTTTACCACAGGAGCAAAACAGTTGGTAGTACAGGAGGCATTAGAGATAATACGGTCTGAGGGTTTCAGGGTGTTGTCATTCACTCCACAGACGATGGTAGCATCCACTTCATCCCTGGCCGGGGCGGAGAGCAATACCTTTTTGGCCCCTGCCTGGAGATGTTTTTCGCAGTCTGCCCGTTTGCGAAAAATCCCGGTGGACTCCAAAACCAGCTCTGCTCCCAAATCCTTCCAGGGAAGCTGGGCCGGGTCCTTAATGGACAAAATCTTTATCGCCTTGCCATCAACAATAATCGAGTCATCCCCCGCTTCCACTCGGCCAGGGTATTTTCGATGAATCGAGTCATACTTCAGTAAATGAGCCAGAGTTTTAGCATCCGTTAAGTCATTGATTGCCACAACATCAAATCCACCGTCGGCCATAATAGCCCGAAAGGTGAGGCGCCCAATCCTTCCAAATCCGTTGATCCCGAGTTTAATTGCCATTGATATCCTCCTTTGCGTGAGAGTGATTCGAAGTTTTTATCCAGATTATCCAAAGAAGACTTCAGCCAGTTCATATCTGGCACGATCTACAAGTTTTAGCTCTCCCACAGCTTCTTCTAAGGGGACGGAGACAATCTCCTCGCCCCTCAGGGCAGCCATTTTGCCAAATTCTCCCTGTTCAACCATCTCCATAGCCTTGAAGCCAAGGCGAGTAGCCAGAACCCGGTCAAAAGCAGAGGGGTCCCCACCCCTCTGTAGATGCCCTAAGACGGCATGTCGGGTCTCTTTGCCGGTAGCCTCTTCTATCTTCTCCGCCAGGACCTGGGCTATTGGCCTTTTAACTTTGGTGGCAAGTATATGGCCGAATGCATCTCTGGGGGCCTCTTTCTTCACTTCGGTAATTAATTCAGGACACTTTGCCCCTTCAGCCAAGGCAATCAGAGCATAGTTTTTACCTTCACTGTACCGTTTATTCACGAAATCATAGACCTGCTGGAGAGTGAATTCCACCTCGGGCACTAAGATCAGGTGAGCGCCGCCGGCCATACCCCCGTAAAGCGCCATCCAGCCCGAATGTCTGCCCATTATTTCCACTACTATTACCCGCTGATGAGACCTGGCAGTGGTGTGAAGCCTGTCCAGTGCCTCCATCACCCTGTTTATGGCGGTATCAAATCCGAATGTATAATCGGTAGCACTGATGTCATTGTCAATGGTCTTCGGGACCCCTACCACCCTTGTTCCAATCTTGGACAACTTGTTGGCCACCCCTAAGGTGTCTTCACCTCCCGAGGCAACTAAGGCATACAACCCAAGCTGTTCAAGGTTCTCTTTCACTATCTGGAGCCCATTTTCCTCTTTAGCTGGGTTGGTGCGAGAAGAACCTAAGATTGTCCCACCCTGTCGGTGGATATCCTCCACATCGGCCAGGGTTAAGGGAATATAATCTTTCTCCATCGGTCCTGCCCAGCCGTATTTGAATCCTATCACTTCATAACCGTCTTTGATTGCCTTTACTGTTACTGCTCTGATAACGGCGTTGAGACCAGGGGCATCACCACCTCCGGTCAGGATGCCAATCTTCTTCATTCGCTCCTCCTTACTACTATTACTGGGTTTCAAACTTAAACGGTTCCTTTCAAAAAGTCTTTTTTAAAATAATCCTTTCTCCCTTACCTGTCAAGTGAAATCAACCGCCTTTGATAAATTTTCACCTGGCTTTTAGTGTAGACATTCCGGAAAAAATTTTGTATATTTACCACTGCTTTCGTGTTCACCTGGTGAACTTAAGATGGACCTATGCTCAAGAGAATTGAACACTGATGGTTCAGTGTCATTCAGTGTTTTGTCCGGATCTGAGATGAAAATGGATGTGAAATATTTAGCTCGCGTAGGACTTGTCGGGGCCTTATATGCTGCTCTGACATTTGCTCTGGCTCCTATAAGTTATGGCCCCCTACAGGTGAGGGTATCGGAGGCACTGACTGTCTTGCCCTATATTATGCCTGCTTCGGTCTGGGGCCTTTTTATCGGCTGTTTCCTGGCGAATTGGCTGGGTGGGTTAGGGCCCTGGGATATATTTGGCGGCAGCCTCTGTACTCTGGTTGCTGCCGTTTTGACCTACTGGGTGCGCAAGACGGGAAAACCCTGGCTGGCTCCCTTGCCACCGGTTTTGGTAAACGCTTTCGGAGTGAGTGGTTATTTGCAACTGCTTTTCCAGCCCCCTCCGATATCTTTCTTGAAGGCACTCCCCCCTTACTTTCTATTTGTCATCTCTGTGGGGATAGGAGAACTTATCGCCTGCTATCTTTTAGGTTATCCCTTGCTCCGTCTCCTCCTCCGACGTCGAAACCTCACCAGGAGGTTCCGTCAAAGCAGCGATTAGGTTCTCAATAGGAAACAGCAACCTGTGAGAGAACATAGAAAAGTTTCCCTTGACAAATCTCATCATTCTCTCTATGTTTAACTCAACTATGATCCACTCGTAAAAAGTCGCATTTCCCCTCCCCTGTGGGGAGGGGGAAGAAAAGTACTTGAAAATATAGACACTTTCACCCTCACCCCTACTCTCTCCCTGAGAGGGAGCATTTAGGACTTTTCACGAAAGAATCAACTGCGCAGGCAGAAAACAAGAGAAATAACGGCAGATTCAGCCGAGAATGGAGATTCAATTGAAGCGTTCATCGGGCATAGTTTTGCTCTGTTTGCTGCTGTTGAGCTTTAGCACTCTGGCCCGTGGGGAGGAATTCCCCAAGCCGGTAGGTTGGGTCAACGATTTCGCAGGGGTTATCTCCCCTGAATATCGGGCCAGGATAGAAGCACTCATCACCGAATTGAATCAGAAGACCGGTGCCGAGATCGCGGTGGTAACTATGCCTACCATCGGAGACGAAGACTACACCGAATATGCCAATCGTCTTTACGAGGCCTGGGGCATAGGCCAGAAGGGCAAAGACAACGGGGTTTTGATCTTCGTGACCCTCAAGGAGCGGAAGGTGCGGATTGAAGTCGGCTATGGTTTCGAGGGTATCCTGCCTGACGGACGGGTAGGGGCTATTCTGGACAACTATGCTGTCCCTTTCCTGCGCCAGGGTCAGTATGGCCAGGGTCTGCTTGGCGCCACCGCTGCAGTAGCCAGCGTGATCGCAAAAGATGCCGGAGTGACTTTAACAGGGATGCCCAGACTGAAATCGGCCCGCCAACCTGCCCGTAAGGGCAGTCCCTTGGGAGCCCTTATCCCTATTATATTGTTGTTGCTGATCTTAGGTGGTGGAGGCTGGAGACTGCTCCCCCTGCTGCTTTTGGGAGGTATGATCGGCGGCAGAGGATACGGGGGCTTCGGTGGTGGCTTTGGAGGAGGATTCGGCGGCTTTGGGGGCGGATTGAGCGGCGGAGGCGGCGCCGGACGAGGATTCTAACCAGCTGGAGGTGACCAGATGGCAAAGATACCAAAACGACCAGAAGAGATATTCCAAGAATTTACTGATGACTTGAAGGCAGTCTACGGCGACAGTCTGATCTCGGTCATCCTTTTCGGCAGTGGCGCTCGGGGAGAATATAGACCTAAGAAATCGGACCTGAACTTTCTGATCGTCATCAAGGACAACTCCCCTTCCGAATTGGCCAAATGTCAGAAACGGTTGGCGAAGTGGTACAAGAGAAACGTAGCTATCCCCTTGTTTCTCACCGAAGATTACATCCAGGCTTCTCTGGACACCTTCCCTATTGAATTCTTAGAGATGAGCTCAGCCTACAAGCTGGTCTGGGGAAAGGATGTGCTCTCCGGTTTAAAATTTTCCCAGACCAATCTGCGTCTGCAGTGTGAAAGAGAGCTTAAGGGGAAGCTGCTTCACTTGCGCCATGCATTCCTGGCAAGCGGAGGCAAGGTGAAGAATCTGCCGGCACTGCTGTCCAGCTCTATAGCCGCCTTTGCTCCTATCTTCAGGGCTTTGCTCTACACCTCTGGCACCGAGGCCCCACGGAAAAGAGCAGATCTGGTCAAGCAGCTCTGCCAGAGCTTTCAGTTAGATTTTTCGCTTTTTGAAACCTTGCTGCAGATCGCCCGTAAAGAGAAGAAGGCCTCTGGAGCAGAGGCAGAATATCTGTTCGACAAATATGTGGAGGAAATTGACAAACTCTCACAAGCAGTAGACCAGATGGTCATTGAAAAGGAGGAAAATAGATGAGAGGCGGCACGAAACTACTTATCATTCTGGCTATCATTGTCGTTATCCTGTTGGTATTAGTGGGCGGATATAACAAGATGGTAGGCCTGGATGAGTCGGTTAAAACCGCCTGGTCGCAGGTGGATGTCCAACTGCAGCGCCGTTATGACCTCATACCCAATCTGGTGGAGACGGTAAAGGGTTATGCCGCCCACGAGAAGGAGGTCTTTATTCGGGTAACAGAAGCTCGGGCGAAAGTGGCCGGAGCCCAAACAGTAGAAGCCAAGATCAGAGCTAACAATGAACTGACCAGTGCACTGGGCAGACTGCTGGTAGTGGTGGAACGGTATCCTGATCTTAAAGCTAATACCAATTTTATCCGGCTACAGGATGAACTGGCTGGCACCGAAAATCGAATAGCGGTGGCCAGGAGACGTTACAACGAGTCAGTAAAGCAATATAACCAGTACATCCGCAGGTTCCCAACTAACATCATTGCTGGACTCTTTAATTTCGAAAGAGCACCGCTTTACCAAATACCTGAAGCCGCCAAAGAAGTACCCAAGGTTAAGTTTTAATCCAATAGAGAATAGCTAAAGTGGGAAAGCGCTTCATCGCACAGCGAAGGGAGAAGGGATGAATTTCCTCTTTGCTTTGTACAAATAGGGCGGTGTTATTCGTTGCTTAGAACTTATATAGAGATAATTTAGGTTAAATGCTCATCTGCCCCAGGTAGAAAGTTTGATGAAAGATAAGACAAAAGGACAGATCGAAGCTCAAATCAGTGAAGCGATAATCAAGTTTGAAAAAGATTATATGGGCAGAGGCCCTATGGAGACCAAAACCTATATTATAAAAGATATGGTCTTCGTTCGTCTCACAGGGGTTCTCACGCCTGCTGAGGAACAATTAGCTAAGACCGCTGAAGGGGCAGAATTGATAAAAAGAACACGCGTCCAATTATTAGAAGGCGCAAGGATTTTGCTGGAAAATATAATTTCAGATATTACCGCTTGTCAGGTAAAAAGCCTCCATACAGATATAAGCACAAAGACGGGTGAGAGAATTATTATTTTCACATTAGACCAAAACTTGGAAGACAAATTCAAAACCGGAGCAAACCCGAAAAAAATAGTTGACTAAATTTCCTTTTTGGTGTAAGATAAATTAATAAACGATATTGGAAGACTAGGCAAGAACCTCGAATTCTCGGGGTTGTTGCAGAGTAAGCCAACATCAAAGTTTTCTAGTTCTCTTGAAAGAGGGCGGAAACGATGTTGGCTTTTTTATTTTAGAGGGGGTGATAAAAATGCAAAATACTGATTGTACCACCTGGCGGTTACCATCAGAAGTCAAAGATTTGCTTGTTAACTG
>CAZQSC010000041.1:0-15977 GCA_964595705.1 uncultured bacterium
CCCCAAAATGGTGAGGAGACCCTTTTTTATTTTTCATAAGTTTTCCGAATCTGGGTTAAATTCAGTGCTGAATGTCAGTTGGATGGATTGGATGCTTACACGAAATCTGTTTTCGACAGAATCTACTCACTCTTCCTGTTTTTTTATGGTAAAAACAAGGGAACCGGGGCTCTTTTATGGCGGGAGGCATCCATTAATTTTTTAACCTTGGCTACTATTTCTGACCTCAGGCCCGTCGTATTATTGGATTCTAAAGCCAAGATGGTTTTGTCCAGTTGTTCATAAGAAAGGCCTATCTCTGCCTCATCCGTTTGATCTGTCCACAGGCCAGCAGTTGGGGGTTTCTCTATTATTCTATTTGGAACACCCAGCTCCCTGGCCAGTTCCCTCACCTGAGTCTTCAGCAATCCCCCCAGGGGCAGGATATCCGCTCCTGCGTCTCCGTATTTGGTGAAGTACCCTATGGAAAGCTCACTCTTGTTGCCAGAACCAACTACCAAGTAGTTCAAGCTGTTGGCGAAGTAATAGAGGGTAGCCATCCGCAACCTGGGCTTTAAATTGGCCAGGGCTAACTGAGGGTGAGGAGCAGGCAGAATCCTGACAAATTCATCCCAGAGAGAATCCAAGACTATTTTTTCTACTCTGATGCCCAATCTTTCAGCCACTAAGTAGGCGTCCTGTTCGTGGGAAGGTTCGCTGTGGCAGGGCATTATCAGAGCTAGTACTCGGTCACCTAAGGCCTTCTTGCACAGGACAGCTACTACTGAGGAGTCAACCCCACCACTTAAACCAAACACCGCACCCCTTGCACTTGCCTCCTGAACCTTCTGCTTTATCCACCGGCTTATCCTCTCTGACAGTCTCATTTGAGGCCCCTGGTCTGAAGAAATGATGAAACTCCGCCTCAAACCGGCGAGGTTTTGCTTTACATTGCAAAATAGAAAATGCAAAAACCGAAATTACCTTTCCTTACGGGCGTGTCTTAACAGGCCAGCAATAAATGCCTTAACTGTGGTGGGCGAATTATCTATACAACCTCGTATACGGGGTATAAGAGAATTTCCAACAGAACGGCTAATGTTAAGAAAGCCATTGGTCCTTGGTCCAGAGATAACCCACGGTTTTAAATGGTTTCCTCTACCCAAAAATAGTGCAAATAAAATTTTTGTCAAGTCATTTCTGCAAGGAGAACAGCAGCCCCACAGCCGAGTAAAATTTTTCTTGCTTTATTAGAAAAAATGTCATATATTAAATGCCGAAAAGTGGGCCTCACCAAAACCCACTTTTTAATTAACATAAAGGTTGCCAGATGGATAGTTCAGTGGATATGGTAGAAAAGATTCGCTCCTTGATTACCCCAGTGTTGGAGGCAGAACGGATTGAGCTGGTGGCTCTAAAACTGGTGGGATTTGGCAAAGGGCGCCGCTTACGGGTATTTATCGACAAAGAAGGTGGGGTGAAACTGAGCGACTGTATTCAAGTGAGCCAAAAGATAAGCGAGCTCTTGGATACAGAAGCCCCAATTATGGGAAGATATACTCTGGAGGTTTCCTCTCCTGGAACTGAGGCAAAGGGATGAGAATGTTTCTTCCTAAGGGACTAAAAGGGGATTGTTATGAGTAAAGAGGTCATTGATGTTTTAACTCAGATCGCTCGTGAAAAAGATGTTAGCCGAGATTTAGTTGTGGAGTCACTGAAGGCAGGGCTTATCTCTGCTGTCAAAAAGCGACTGGGAACAACAGAAAATGTGCATGCAGAGATTGATCCAAATAGTGGAGAGATAAAGATATATATTGAAAAACTGGTCGTCCCTGAGGTTCAAAACCCCTCGTTAGAGATGACCCCTGATGAGGCCCAGAAGATCGACCCCAATGTATCGGCTGGAGAGAAGATTCGGCAAGAACTACCTTTGACCCAGTTCGGCAGAAGTGCTATTCAAACCGCAAAGCAGATTCTCATTCAGAGGATTAGGGAAGCTGAGAGGGAGAAAATCTATCAGGATTATCAAAAAAGGATTGGAGATATCCTAGTGGGAACGGTCCAGCAGATAAGTCACGGCGATCTCATCCTAAATCTTGGCAAAATCGAAGGAATACTCCCAGTTAAAGAGCAGATTAAAAAAGAGACATATCGCCAGGGGGACACCATCAGGGCCTATGCCTTTGATGTGGTAAAAACGTCCAAGGGGCCTCAGGTTATGCTTTCCAGAACTCACCCTCGCTTCTTAGAGCGCCTCTTTCAGATGGAGGTTCCGGAGGTCTACGAAGGGATTGTTCAGATAAAAGCAGTGGCCCGAGACCCAGGGGATAGGGCCAAGATAGCTGTGGCCTCCAACGATGAGAGGGTCGATCCTGTAGGGGCCTGCGTGGGAGTCAGAGGATTAAGGGTTCAGGCTGTGGTGCGAGAGTTAAACAACGAGCAGGTGGACATCATCCCCTGGAGCAGTGACCCTGCTACCTTTTTGGCCAGAGCCCTCAGCCCAGCAACCATTACAAAAACCGAAATGAACGATGAAGAACACAGAATAATCGCTGTTGTCCCCGATGACCAACTCTCTTTAGCAATTGGTAAGTCTGGGCAAAATGTGCGCTTGGCTTCGATGCTAACTGGATGGAAGATTGATATATTGAGTGAATCAAGGTATAAAAAACTGACCGAGAAGATCCCCATTACAAAGTTGAAAGGGGTGGGAGACAAACTGGCGGCAGAACTTGCTAAAGTCGGTGTAGATTCTGTTCAGCAACTGGCAAAGCTGACCACGGAGCAGTTGACTCAAGTTCCTGGCATTGGTGACAAGAGAGCAGAAACCCTGCTGAAAGAGGCCGCTGAAATAATAAAAGATCGGCGAAAGACAACTGGATAATCCTCAGGCGGGGTTCACTCCTGTTTTTGAAATCGTCCAATGCAAAATGTAGAACGCAAGTTGAAAAATACAAAATAAAGGGCAGAATCCTCAATAAGATTGCAGGAGACCGTATTTATCGAACCCACAACCAGAAGTAATCTTAACTTTTGCACTTTGCATTTTTCATTTTGCAATCCGAAGCTTCGCCCAACTTATGTTGTTCACATCCCGTCGGTTTGAGGCGAAGCTTCGCTGGCCCTTCAGGGCAGAGTTTTTGAATTGGAGGTGTATCTATTTGGCGAAGAAGAGAGTTTATCAGGTAGCGAGGGAATATCATATCTCCAGTGATGCCTTAGTCTCGATGTTGAAAGAGATGGGTTTCGAGGTGAAGGGCCATATGAGCACCGTTACCGAGGAGATGGCCAAAAGGGTAGCCAAGCGGTTTGAAGAACAGAAGGAGAGTTTTCGCCAAGAGATAAAGAGGAAGAAAAAAGCCGCAGAAGTGAAGGAACCGGAGCAGAAAAAGGCCGCCGCCAAAGCAGTTGGAACGGTGAAGAAAAAGAAGAAATGGAAGGAAACAGCCCCAAAATTTCGCAAGGCCAAAGAACGATTCAGACGAGAGAAGAAAGTGGTGGACCAGAGGGTAGTCGCGGAGAATATCCGAAAGACCCTGGCCAAGATTGAGACCCCCTCGTCCAGGCTGAAAAGGAGAAAGACAAAAACATATCGTCCGGGAGAGGAGGAGGAGGAGAGAAAGGTTATCAAGGTAAGTGAGTTTGTCTCTGTGGCCGAATTGGCCCAGCAGATGGATGTGAATACCTCTACATTGATAGCTAAGTGTCTTGAAATGGGACTGGTTGTCTCCATAAATCAGCGCTTAGATATGGACACCATTGTTATGGTGGCCGACGAGTTTGGATTCGAGGTCGAACCCCTGGCAGAGTATGCTGAGGATATCTTAGATGAGGAAGAAGAGGAAGAGGACCAGTCTCAGTTGGCTCCCAGACCACCGGTGGTCACCGTTATGGGCCATGTGGACCATGGAAAGACCTCTCTGCTGGACTACATTCGGAAGAGTAACATTATCGCCGGGGAGAAAGGGGGAATTACCCAGCATATTGGCGCCTACGAGGTACAGTTAGAAGAAGGGAAGATAACATTTCTGGACACCCCAGGGCACGAGGCCTTCACCGCTATGCGGGCTCGAGGGGCGCAGATAACAGACATTGTGGTCCTGGTAGTTGCTGCTGATGCTCATGTGATGCCTCAGACGGTGGAAGCGATCGACCATGCCCGGGCTGCTGGAGTGCCTATCGTGGTGGCCATCAATAAGGTAGACCTGCCTACTGCCAACCCAGACCGGATAAGACAGGAGCTCGCTGACCGGGGTCTGCTGGCCGAAGAGTGGGGAGGGAAAACCATGATGGTGGAGGTCTCCGCTAAGACCGGCCAGGGGGTTGACAAGCTGCTGGAAACAATATTGTTGGAAGCTGAAATCCTCGAACTGAAAGCTAATCCCAATAAAAGGGCGAAAGGCACCATAATCGAAGCTAAACTTGACAGAGGACGTGGCCCTATGGCCACAGTGTTGGTAAAAGAGGGAACCCTTAGGGTAGGTGATCCTTTTGTTACAGGAGTTTATAGCGGACGGGTGCGAGGGATGTTCGATGAAAGGGGCTCTTCAGTGGATGAAGCTGGCCCCGCTGTCCCGGTGCAGATCCTCGGCTTAGAGGGAGTGCCTCAAGCAGGGGATTCCTTCTTCGTGGTGGCATCCGAACAGCAGGCACGGTCTATAAGCCAAAAAAGGCAATTACTGAGCAGGGAACAAGAACATCGGAGGGTGAAAAGACCCACCCTCACTGACCTTGCCCAGCAGATCAGAGAAGGAGAAGTTAAACAGCTGCCATTGATTATCAAGGGCGATGTAGACGGCTCAGTGGAGGCACTGAGCGACTCCCTTATGCAGTTGAGCACCGAAGAGGTCAGTGTCAACATAATTCACAGGGGAGTAGGGGCTGTTTCTGAATCTGATGTGCTTCTGGCAGCTGCCTCCAATGCTATAATCATCGGGTTCAATGTCAGGCCGGATCTCCGAGCCAGAGAACTGGCTGCTCAAGAACAGGTGAGCATAAAATTCTATCAGATTATCTACGATGTGGTAAACGATGTTAAAGCTTTGCTTTCCGGACTGCTCACCCCTCAATTAGAGGAGAAAACCCTGGGAGTTGCCTCCGTACGCCAGATCTTCAGGGTGCCGAAACTGGGGGCAATCGGCGGCTGCTTTGTCCAAAGCGGGGTGATCAGAAGGGGAGCCGCAGTGCGTGTCCTGCGGGACAATGTCGCTGTCTACCAAGGGACTATATCCTCCCTGAGAAGATTTAAAGAAGATGTGAAAGAAGTACCAGCTGGCTATGAGTGCGGTGTAGGGATACAGGGCTTTAGCGATTTCAAAATTAACGACATATTTGAGGTTTTTGAAACAGTCGAAACACCCAGAGAGATCGATCAGGTGAAGAAGTGACCATCGGAATCTGCAGGATTGAGCTTCTGATCCCTGGAAGCAGTTCCCTGAAAGAAAAACGGTATGTCCTGAGCAGCCTGAAGACTCAGATCAGAAATAAGTTCAACTGTTCGATTGCTGAGGTCGAGGGCAACGATCTGTGGCAAAAATCGGTACTGGCGGTGGCGGTGGTCTCCAATGAGTCAAGACACGCCGACCAAGTAATGGCTAAGATCACCGAGTTTATCGAAAACGATGGGCGAGTACAGCTCTTAGATTATTCTACTAAGATATTATAGCTTGACTTTGTTGATATAAGGAAATCATGAACCCAGGGGAAATCCGTGATGGCACTGGAACATGGGTGATCTATCAGCAAGTTTATCATTTCCGGGACTTCTGGTTTCCTGAGAGAATCTGGGGTAGTGTCTTATACCATGCGCACTTGAAATCTGGGAAATGAGCAGAATCTGCTATGCTAATGGGCACCCCTGCGAGGACGTGAAGAGTAAAACGTGAAAATAACTCCAATGTTGGTGTCCGACCACGTTTCACGCATTACGTTTCACGCCTAACCAGGCAATCAGCCAAGGTGCGGCGGAGATGTTTTCTCCCCGTTTTTCAGGTGCGTTTAGTATATCTCAAAAATTCAGCGAAAGTAGAAAGGCAGTGCCTTGATGAACCGTAGACGAGCTGATCGGGTGGCTGATCTGCTCCAGATTGAATTGTCAAAAATCATCAGAGAGAGCATGAAAGACCCTCGAATTGGCTTTGTGACTATTACCGGAGTTGACGTCTCAGATGATCTGCGATACGCTAGGGTTTATGTCAGTGTTTTAGGAACGGACAAGGAGAAGGAAGAATCCTTAGCTGGCCTTAATCACGCCGCTGGGTTTACCCGTACTCAACTGGCAGCCAGGGTCAGCCTGAAACGTATTCCCGAGCTTACATTCTGTTACGATGACACCTTAGACCGTGCTTTCAACATCGACAAATTGCTTGGTGGATTAGAAGATGGAAGCTCTGGTCCTCAGTCTCCCTGAGCTTTGTAGCCAAACCGATCAGCACAGACTCCCTGGAAGATCTCCCTAAATGGGTGAACAGAAGATAGAAGGAATATTGGTAGTAGATAAAGAGGCCCAGTGGACCTCTCACGATGTGGTAAGCAAGCTGCGAAATATCCTTAAAATAAAGAGAATAGGACATACTGGAACCTTAGACCCTTTAGCCACAGGAGTCTTGGTTATTCTGCTGGGCAGGGCGACCAGGATTCTCCAGTTCCTTCAAGAGCAAGAAAAAGAGTATGTTGCTCAAATCTGTCTGGGCATTTCTACCGACACATTTGATGCTCAAGGACAAGTGCGGGAAAAAAGGGAAGTCCCACGGTTTGAGCTTGCCGATATAGAGAAGGTATGTAGAAGTTTTGAGGGGGAGATAGAACAATCACCGCCGCCTTTTTCAGCCATCAAAATCGGAGGGAAGAAATCATACCAGTTGGCTCGAGCAGGGAAATTTGTCGAGCTTAAGCCTAGAAAAATTAATATCTCACAGATAGAACTGTTGGAGTGGAGACCGCCTGTATTGAAGCTGCAAATCCTGTGCTCAAGAGGCACTTATATCAGGTCCTTAGCAGAGGATATAGGGCAGGAGTTGGGTTGCGGGGGACATCTGCTTTCGCTGCGCAGGATCAGGTCTGGAGAATTCAGTATTGATCGGGCATTGAAGCTAAACCAGATCTTCACCCTCTACGAAAAGGGAACCCTTCACAGAGAGGTTATCTCCATAGATCAGGCCTTACGGCACCTCCCGGCGATCAATTTGCCTCCCAACGAGGTTGTCAGGTTTAAGCACGGCACTGGCGTAAATTTATCTGCTGCCTCTGATACTCTCTTGGGGGCAGTTTCTCAATCTGTTCATCCTCACCAGGAGAAAGTGAGGGTGAAGGACGAAACAGGGCATCTCATAGGGATCGGCAGATTAGATACCCTAACTGAGAGACTTTGCCCTCTAAGCGTTTTTTAGATGAGGATAGTAGAAGATATCGACCATTATAGTGAGTTTGGCCCTGACTCTGTGATCACCACTGGGACATTCGACGGCGTTCACATCGGCCATGCCACTATTCTGCGGGAACTTAGCAATATTTCTTCCGGGACAGGGAACCCTGGTGTAGTGGTGACTTTTGAGCCCCATCCCCAGGAGATTTTAAACCCCGAAGGGGCTGTTTCTCTTTTGACCACTAAGGAAGAGAAGCTTGAGGCCCTTGCCTCCTTGGGAGCCCAGACCGTGGTTGTTCTGCCCTTCACTGTCCAGTTGGCTGAGCTGAGTCCAGAGGAGTTTGTCAGAGAGATAGTGGTCAACAAGCTTCGGACACAGCGGTTGGTGATCGGATACAACCACACCTTTGGTAAAGGTAGGTCTGGCAATGTTGAGATTCTAAGGAAGCTGGGCAACAAGTGGGGGTTCAAAGTGGACGTGATTTCTCCTGTGCTTGTGGATGGACAACCTGTCAGCAGCACAAGGATAAGAAATCTGCTCAGCGAAGGAAAGGTGTCTGAGGCAGCACAACTGTTGGGGCGCAATTACTCCTTTTGGGGTTGGGTCTATCGGGGGGAAGGTTTGGGCAGAAGGCTGGGATTTCCCACGGCAAATCTCCGGGTAGAAAACCCTCGGAAACTCATCCCTTCCACAGGGGTTTACGCTGTGTGGGCAATGTTGCCAGCCCAACGCAGAGCAGGGGTGATGAACATCGGATACCGGCCCAGCTTTGGAGGAACTCAGCGGACTGTTGAGCTTTACCTCCTGGGTTTCGAAGGCGATCTTTATAATGCTAAAATCAAAGTAGAGTTGATCTCCAAGATAAGAAATGAAAAGAGGTTTCTCCGAAAAGAGGCTTTGATAAAACAGATAGAGGACGATATAAAAGTGGCAGAGGAATTAGCGAAGTAAAAGGTAAGTTCATTCTTAGACTAATATTTCTAATTTGCAAAACAAGGAGAAGCAATCTATGGAACTAACGAAGGAGCAGCGAGCAGAGATTATCAACACTTTTGCAAGCCACCCAACCGACACAGGGTCCCCTGAAGTCCAGATCGCCCTGTTGACCAAAAGAATTGCCTTGCTCACCGAGCATCTCAAGGCACACAAGAAGGATACCAATTCACATCGAGGACTGCTGAAGTTGGTCGGGCAGCGGAAGAGACTCCTCAGTTATCTTCACCGTAAAGATGTTGAACGCTACCGGGCACTGATCCAAAAGCTGGGGCTCAGAGATCGAATTATGTGAACCCCCATTAGATGTTCACTATCTAACGGGAAAAATCCTCACTGTTTTTAAGGACGCACAGTTTCACAGTTAATAACAAATGAAAGAGGTGGACAAACAAATGATTAACACCGTAGAAATGGAATTAGGCGGTAGGACACTTTGCATAGAGTCAGGGAAGGTTGCTGCTCAAGCCGATGGAGCGGTGATTGTTAGATACGGAGGCACTGTCGTCTTAGTCTCTGTGGTGGCTTCTAAAGAGCCCGTCCCTGGTCAGGATTTTTTCCCTCTTACCGTAGAATTCAGAGAGAAATACTATGCAGCAGGGAAAATCCCTGGGGGGTTTTTCAAAAGGGAGGGACGCCCCAGCGAAGGGGAGATTCTGGCGGCCAGAATGATTGACCGTTCCTTAAGACCTTTATTCCCAGAAAATTATAGAAACGAGGTGCAGATAATTGTTATGGTTCTCTCCTCAGATCAAGAGAACAACGCTGATGTGCCTGGAATAATTGGAGCATCGGCCGCTTTAGCCATCTCACCTATACCATTCGAGCACATTGTGGGAGCAGTGCGTATCGGCAAGCTCGGCGAACGTCTGATAGTGAATCCCACCTTTTCCCAGGCAGACGAGGGGGAGATGGACATAGTAGTCTCGGCCACTTCTGATGCAATTGTTCAGATAGAGGGCAGCGCCAGGGAAATCGCCGACCAACAATTAGTGGAGGCCATCTCTCTGGCTGAGGAGCAAATCCAGAAGATATGCCAACTTCAGCAACAGCTCAAACAGCTCTGCGGCAAGCCTAAGCTCAAAGTGCCGGAGCCGCCGGAGCCGCCGGAATTGGAAAGATTAATTCGAGAGCAGTTTGCCGCCAAGGTCGAGCAGGCCAACCGCATTGCTGAGAAAACAGAGAGAAACAACGCCCTCGACCAGATTGTCCAAGATGCAGTTGCTTCTTTCTCGGAAAAATACCCAGAGAGTGAAGAGTTTATCAAAACCCAGATTTCGAAGATTCAGAAAGAACAGGTACGCAGGATGATCTTAGAGGAGAACAGACGCATTGATGGCCGAGGGCTGGAAGATATCAGACCTATTAGCTGTGAAGTGGGGGTCTTGCCTCGTACTCACGGTTCTGCACTCTTCACCCGGGGGCAAACCCAGAGTCTGGCTACCACTACCTTGGGTACTAAACTTGACGAACAGAAGATCGAAGCCTTAGAAGGTGAATCTTGGAAAAGCTATATGCTCCATTACAATTTCCCTCCCTTTAGCGTAGGTGAGGTAAAGCCCATTCGAGGGGTCTCTCGCCGGGAGATAGGGCATGGCAATCTGGCCGAACGGGCACTGGAACCAGTCATCCCAAGTGATGAGGTCTTTCCCTATACTATCCGCATCGTCTCAGATATCTTAGAGTCAAACGGCTCTTCTTCAATGGCAACAGTCTGTGCTGGGTCTCTGTCACTAATGGATGCCGGTGTTCCCGTTAAGACATCGGTAGCTGGGGTGGCTATGGGGTTGATCAAAGAAAGTGACCGAGCGGTTATTTTGACCGATATCGCAGGCTTGGAAGACCACTATGGAGATATTGATTTTAAGGTGGCGGGGACTCGAAGAGGGATTACCGCTGTTCAGTTGGATACCAAAATTCGGGACCTCTCTCTGAAAATCATCGCCGAGGCCCTTCAAAAGGCTCACCAAGCCCGACTTGAGATTTTGGACATAATGGACCAGACCATCTCTGAACCCAGGCCAGAGCTGTCTGCCTATGCTCCTCGGATCATCTGCTTCAAGATAAAACCCTCTCAGATTGGAGAAGTCATCGGAACCGGGGGAAAGGTCATCCGTGAGATCACTGAGACCACAGGCGCTACCATAAACATCGATGATGACGGAACAGTGACAATTGCCTCAGTGGACAAGGCAGCCGGAGAGAAGGCAGTGGAGATAATTCAGGAGATTATTGCAGAACCCGAACTGAACAAGCTTTACACTGGTAAGGTTAAACGAATCACTCCCTTTGGCGCCTTTGTAGAGATTCTCCGAGGCAAAGAAGGATTGCTTCACATCTCGGAGGTAGACTCCCACCGCATAGATAAAGTAGAAGATGTGTTAAAAGTCGGGGATGAGATTTTGGTGAAAGTGATTGGAATGGAGGACTCAGGCAAGATCAGGTTGAGCAGAAAGGCTGTACTGCAACCCCAGCAAGGACCGGGAAGGAAGCAACGGCCAAAAGGCAGGAGACCCCTTTAATGCGAAAGTCCCCTCTCTCTTCTCTCTCCTCTCAAGCTATATCCCAATCTCTCACCCAGGTACCCCAGAGGTCGGTTCTGGAGAACGGCATCAGGGTGGTCACCGAGTACATTCCCTATGTCCGATCTATCTGCCTCGGGGTTTGGATTACCTCCGGGGCAAAAGATGATTCCCCCTCTCAGAAGGGTATTTCCCATTTCTTAGAGCATATGTTCTTCAAAGGGACTGCTCGCAGAGATGCCTTTCAGATCGCCCAAAGCCTAGAATCCCTTGGGGGAAAGCTAAACGCCTTCACCGGTAAGGATGTTACTTGTTACTACGCCAGAATCTTGGACGAACACCTGCCGGTGGCTATAGATGTGCTCTCCGACATCCTCACCAACTCTATTTTCCCCCCAGAGGAGATAGAGAAAGAGAAACGGGTAGTGATTGAAGAGATACGGAACCTTCAGGACAGTCCGGATGAGCTGGTTCACGAGCTGTTTGTTCAGTCACTTTATGAACCACATCCTATGGGATTTTCTACCTTAGGCGAGGAGCAAACTGTCTCCCACCTCTGCCGGGATGACCTTCTTAGACATAAGGACCGATTTTATAACACCCAGAATATAGTCATAGCTGCTGCGGGAAATATAGAACACGACAAGATGGTGGAGGTATCCCTGGCAAATTTCCATTTCCCCCGGTCATCTACCCCCCCGGATAGCCCATCTATTCCTGCTCCGACCCTGAAGATCAAACAGATTAAAAAAGAGATTTCACAGGCTCACCTCTGTCTGGGCAGACAGGCTTGCCCCTACCGGGCACCTCAGAGATATCCCTTATTAGTCCTGGACACCCTTCTGGGCACAGGGATGAGTTCTCGTCTGTTTCAAAACATCCGGGAGAAATTGGGATTGGCTTACTCGGTCTATTCCTATTTGCAACTGTTTGGGCAAACCGGACTGTTTGGGGTCTATCTTGCTACAGATCCAGCTAAGTTGAGTAAAGCTGTGGAATTAATATTAAACGAATTCGTGAGCATAAAGAAAGAAGGCCTTACCAAAGAGGAGCTTTTCCTTACCAAGTCACAATTAAAGGGCAATTTGATGCTTAACTTGGAAAACACCTCTAATCGGATGATCCGCATTGCTGAACAGGAGATTTACGAGGGGCAATTGTATCCTCTGGATGAGACAATTGCTGCTATTGATGCTGTCTCTGAAGAGCAGATTCAGCAAGTGGCACACTGGCTGTTTGCTCCGGAGAGACTATGCCTGGCATTAGTGGAGCCCCGGCAGGTTGATGAAGAAAAAATCGAACAGAGGCTTGTTGAGTTGCTAAAAAACTGCAGCAAATGAGCAGTACAGTTCACTGTTTTCTATATCGCCCTGCTGGGCTGACTTTTTGGGGAGAAGGATAAAAAACTTGTTGACTTTGTACACCAATTCTTTTAAATTATGAATTGGTTAAATAGAGGTTATTCTCTCCTGCAGTGCAGATATCCCGAGGAAACAAGAAGCAGAAGGCGGGACTTTGCGTTCATTGCAGGGCATTTCACATACCCAACAGTTCCGAGAATTCCTCTTCTGCTTGGCTTCTATTTTTACTGTTCTAGAGTTACCAAACCAGTGAACTGGGAAGGAGGTGAAAAAGATGTTCAGTAAGAAATGGTTGAAGAGGTTATCAACCCTTGTGTTGGCCGTGTCGATTTTCTCTCTTCCTTTGCTTGGTGGATGCACTAAACATCCCTCACCTCAGGAGTTGACACGCCTGGAGGAGGCAGCCAAAGCGGCTGAAGCGGCTGAGAAGACGCTACAGCAGAAAAAGGAGGAGAAAGCAGCACTGGAGGCCGAGCTTTCCGCCAAAAAGACCCAGCTGAAAAAGCTGGAAGCAAAAAGAGATGCCGTCAAGGCAAATGCTATGAAGAAGTGAGTCTACGGGAGGATTCCGGGCGACAGCAAAGGCCAAGACCTACACCACTGATAGCCTGAATATCTGGGAGGGTGCTAAAATCAAAGAGAGCAGGATCCAGACTTTGTCTAATTTTAACCATAACTCCTGATATCCCCTTGTTACATAAACAACTTGGTGAAGCTGGGAGAGGGGAATAGTTGAGAAAGGAGGTTTTAAAAATGGATGTCCTTAAAAAGGTCGTGCTCCTGACATTCATTGTTGCTCTTGTAGCTTTAGTTTTAGGGTGGAACAGTGCTGGAGCAGCCGAGAAGAAGATGACCTATAAGGAATATCAAGCCCTGCTGGCGGAGTATGCCCAGCGGGAAAGCACCGCTACTGCTGCTATTGCTGAGGTGCAAAAGGCAATAGATTCGCTCCGGGAGCAGATCAAACAGACAGAGGAGAGGATCGCAGCAGTAGAGCGAGAAATCCGCGAGCTTATCCAGTCAGATGAGGCTGGGGTGCAACAGTTCGAGGACGACCTAGACAGGGCTGTAAGCCAGATTGAAGGGCTGAGAGCTCTTTCGGCTAAGGAACTTTACCAGAAGTGTGAGGAGATCAAAGCGCTCAGGGATAGATTCAACAAGTGTAAGGCTAATCCCATCTGCTATTTGCCCGAGATCTGCCAGAAGGTAGAAAAGATCGAGCAGATGCTTGCTGATCTGGAGGCTGCCGTGCCAAAGGTTGCTCCGCCAGATTACTACACTGTAGTGCGGGGAGATTGTCTCTGGTATATCGCTAAGAAAAAGGAGATTTACGGCGATCCTTATCTATGGCCTTGGATATACAGGACAAACAGAGATAAGATCAAGAACCCCGATCTCATCTATCCCGGCTGGGTTCTCACCATCCCCAGGGGAGTTGCACCGGGACAGCATCTGGTGATCAGAGGAGAGTGGCTGTCCAAAATTGCGGGTTATCCCCACATCTACGGCGACCCCACCAAGTGGACCAAGATCTACCAGGCAAACAAAGATCAGATAAAGAACCCCAATCTGATCTATCCAGCCCAGGTGCTGGAGATACCACAAGACTAAAATCGCTGAGAGATGGTCTCTTCTAGTGGAGAAACCCATCTTCTCGGCAGAACAGGAAAACAAGGGTTTAGAACACAAGGGCCCTCGATTTCTGGTCTGGCCAGAAGTTGAGGGCTCTTTTAAGTAAGAACACACCTGAAAACTGCAATAGACCACAGAGCTCACAGAGGGATCTTATTATAATATGGACACTTAACCTTATTTTTTGCATCGATCTCTGTGCACTTTTGAGTAAAAATAGTATTGAACCATTTTATCTGCAGAAATATTAGAAATACAGAGAAATATATTGAAACTAACTGCTTCTCTTATAAGCTTATCTCTTGTGCTTTGTGGTTTTTAAATCTGATGTTTAGGAACGGAGAAAAATGGCCAAGAGAGATCGACAAGTAAACAGGAGAATTTCTAAAAAAATATCCATTGGAAACATCGACCCTATGTTTTTATACGGGCATCATGATCGCAATCTGGCCAGGATTGAGGAACGGTTTGGGGTTAAGGTCATAGCCAGGGGGGAACATATTACCTTTCAGGGCAAGGATGAGAATGTCCAGAAGGTATCTGGACTTTTCAGCCGACTTTTGGAACGCATTCACCAAGGATATGATACTGATAATCTGGATCTTGTCTCCACTCTTGAATACCTTGACTCCTCTCTCCCCCCTGAAGCTGAGCTGGATAAAAAGGAGCGCATCTCGGAGCTACAGGCGATAGGTTCTCCTATTGTATTGGCATCAGATAAGAAAGTAATTAAACCAAAAACCCCAGGGCAGCAGAATTATGTGATGGCTATCCGAGAATATGATATTGTCTTCTCCATAGGCCCAGCCGGTACGGGAAAGACCTATTTGGCAGTGGCTATGGCACTGGCTGCGTTGAAAAGCAAAGAGGTTAACCGAATTATCTTGGTCCGGCCAGCAGTGGAGGCGGGAGAGAGTTTGGGATTTCTGCCCGGAGATATGGAGGATAAAGTAGACCCTTATCTGCGGCCGCTTTATGATGCATTGTATGATATGCTGCCCACTGAGAAGCTACGCCGCTTATTAGATGTGCGAACCATCGAGATCGCTCCTCTGGCCTATATGCGCGGCAGAACCCTAAATCAGTCCTTTGTTATCCTCGATGAGGCACAAAATACAACCACCAACCAGATGAAGATGTTCCTGACAAGACTGGGAATGGGATCAAGGGCCGTTGTCAACGGAGATATCACACAGATAGACCTGCCGGACCCAAAGGTATCAGGATTGATTCAAATCCAGTATATTCTCTCGGAGGTCAAAGGGATTAAATTTGTCTATCTCACTGAGAAAGATGTCGTCCGACATCGATTAGTGAGGGATATAATCAAAGCCTATGATCAACACGAGAACAGCGATACCCAGAAGAGCGGTAAGGTACCACTGAATCCTGAAACTCACGAAACATAGAGGATTAGCCCAATAGCTTTTTCATCTAGGATTTGCCTTTATGCTGAACATCCAGTTTAAAAAACTATTGGTCCACTGCCGGCGGCTTGGAAGGCAGTTGAATACTTCTGCCAGGGCCAAGCTGGCCTTATGTCTGGGGGTGGTTGCTCTGCTGAGTTTGCTGTTCCCCCAGGGGGAGAGTTTTGAATTCAGCAAATTCCAGGTGGGGATGGTTTCCGATAAAGAGATCATTGCCCCCTTTACTTTTAACGTTCTCAAAAACGACGATGAATTAGAAAAACAGAGGGCGGCAGCTCGCCAGAGCGTTCCTCCTATTCTGGATTACGACCCCACTGTGGCTCCGAGGCAAAAGGCCAGATTGGATTCTCTCTTCGAGCAGATCACCCAGCTTCTTTCTAAGGAAGTGCCTGATTCTTTAAAAATTGCCAGTTTGAAGATATTAAAGCTACCTTTATTTGAAGAGACTATCCAGTTGCTTCTGGGCACAGAGGCCGAAAGCAAACGCCGCCATCCTCAGATGCTGTCTCAGTTAAAGCAAACCTGTAAGAGACTGCTGACTGATATATATACCTTGGGCCTGTTGGAGAACAAACAGCAGATTGCCAGTGAGGCAACTAAGGGAGTGGTTATAATATGCAAAGCAGGGGAGGAGAAAACCATTGACTTAAACCAGATAATGGATGTCTCAGAGGCAAAAACAATGCTGCCAGAGAAGAT
>CAZQSC010000042.1:0-15952 GCA_964595705.1 uncultured bacterium
CATTAGTCCCGTTAGGGACGATATGTAATTTTTAAACTTACGGAGTCAAACCCTATCTTATTTGACACGTGTGCAAGAGATAGAAAAATCTTTAGAGGGATTTTTCCGAATCTGGGTTTAAAACATATCAATATCTTTGTGCAACACCATTAGTTTTGGGTTTGGGCAAGAAATTAGTGCTTGAAATTTTTATTTACTGTGCATCACCTCCTTTTTTGATCTTGTAGATGGGGCAATCTCCCACAAAAAACAAGGGCGTCTTCCTTCCGCATAGATCAAAGACGCCCTTGTCCCAAAAATAAAGGCGCCCCAGTTTCTTCTTGGGACGCCGTTGTCGGTTAACACCTCGATGTGTCCGTCTATTACGAAAAGTAAAAAAGAGGCTCTCTTGGTAACCGTCAGATTTCTATTTTATCCTTCCATTTGTTACGGATATTGCTCAGCAGTTTAATCACCCTCGGATGAGAGATACCAAGTCTCTCTCCGATCTGCCTTACCGTGTATCCTTGCAAACGTAGTTCGAAGACCTCCTTTTCTCTTTTAGTTAATCCATCCCCTCTTATCTGCTCTATGAGTACTTTGTCATCTATCTGCTCCAGCCAGAAAGATCGATCTGGTATTAACTCCTCTAGAGTGGTTCCTCTGCTGTCTACAGGGGCATGTAAGCTGACCGGTGTAATTTTCTCCTGCACTTTGCGCAGGTAATTTTGGAGATGAAATCGGCAACTGGTGAGAATATAGCTCTCAGTTTTGTCTGTCAGCTCATCTTTGCGCCACCTCTCCCACAGATGGCAAAGTACCTCCTGCATCATATCCTCTTGATTGATAAATCGAGGGTGGTTCCTAAATCTCCTGGTCATTTGCCATAAGGGGGGAGAAAGTTTCATCCAAAGCTCTTCAAAGCTCATCTCGTCCACCTGCCTTTCTTCAGAAGAACAGTAAGATGTTCAACTTATGTCGAACCCCTCTGTTCGATCCGAAAGGCACTACGCTGTGCCCGTTGTCTTTTCCTCCCACAGGAGTATTCAAACTTTATAGATGTGAGTTCTTTATGCCCCCCTACGATTTCCCATTTCGCACTTCACACGTTCTCCTGTATTCCTACGGCACACGCCTCCCCTGGTTGATCTCTGAGGCTAAGATTATCGCCTCGGCAATCTCTCGCATCGATTTTCTGGTATTCATACTCTGCCGCTGGATTAACTTGAAGGCCTCCGGTTCGGAAATCTTATACTCCTTCATTAAGATCCCCTTTGCTCGCTCCACGGCCTTTCTGGTCTCTGAGGCCTCCTGCATAGCCACTTTCTCCGACATCAGTTTGGTATTCTCTATAGCTACTGCCGCTTGGTTGGCAACCGTAGAGAGAACCTTTATCTCCTCCTCGCTGAACTGATGCTGGTGATCGGTGTAGCTGTTGATCACTCCTATCACTTTATCTTTTAGCATCATAGGCACAGAAAGTAGGGAACAAAGCCCTTCCTGTCGGGCTATTTCGGGATAGGAATAATCCTTTTCTTTAGTCACATCCAGTACGGTGATGGGCCTTTTCTCTTTGACCACCCGTCCGCTGACACTTTCACCCACCTTCAGATGGGGTTTCTTGAGGTATGCTTTGCTTAAACTTTGGCTAGCCTTGATCATCAACTCATTTTTCTTTTCGTCCAGTAACATAATGGAGCAGATCTTGGAATTCATCATCTCTGCGGTCATTGTGACAATGAGATTTAAGATCTCCTCAAGATAGCGATTGGAGACAATAGTCTTACTGATGCGAGAGAGGGTTTCAATTTGCTGTGCTTTTTTTGTGTCTCCTCATAAAGACGGGCTTTCTCAATTGCTCCCCCGACCAGACGAGCAGTGGTGGCAAGCAGATCGACTTCGGCCTGAGTGTGCTGATGAGGCTGTCGGTGCTGGACATTGATCACCCCGATCACCTGATTTTGCGCCAGGATGGGAACGGAAAGGAATGCCTCATACCTGTCTTCGGGAAGATTATGGAAGAACTTAAACCGGGCGTCGCTGCTGGCGTTCTGGGCAATAGCCACCGGCCTTCTCTCTTTTGCCACCCAGCCAGTAATACCCTCGCCCAGCTTTAACTTTAAGTGTCCCAAAAGCTGGGGTGAGGATTTTTACTTGCTCGCAAGACAAGGGCTTGCTCTTCTTCATCCACTAAGTAGAGAAATCCCGCATCCGCCCCGGTCACCTTGACCACAATTTCGCAAATCCGGTCCAGAATCTCCTGCAAACTCGAAGAGGACCCGAGGGTCTGGATAATCTGCTGCAGGAGATCGATCTGTTGCTCTTTCTGTTGTAAGAGTTTCTCTGGCAACCTCTGTTCGTTCATTTTTCTCCTCTACAGCACTGTTCTCTGGCTTCACAATTTGAGAGAGCAGCGAGGCACAATCCGGAAATCAAGGGTCTACAAGAAGAATATCAATCGACACAGATTCGCCCGTCTCACAAAACCCAGGACAACCATCCAAACAGGTAACACAGCCCCCCGGAAGGCGGTCGAGGGTTTCACCCTGTTGCTGGTCAGTTAAAGTAGCTGAACAGGTATTCAATTTACTAAAAGACATCTTTCTGTAGCCTCCTTCCCTGAAGTTAACGAAGGTTGTGCCTTACGAATCAACTTTCTCTGAAGATTTTTCTCACTACAACCGAGAGGCTAACAATGTTGCCTCGGCTATCTGGCGCATTGTGCGATTGCTCTGCATGCTGTGCCTCTGAATCAGTCTGTACGCTTCTTCTTCACTGATTTTCTCCTTCTCCATCAAGACCTTCTTCGCCTGTTCAACTATCTTCCTGGTCTCCAATTGTTCCCGAATAATTTTAGTGGTGGTCATCAACTCCGCATTCTCTATTACCACTGCTGCCTCAGCAGCAATTGTCTGGAGAAATGCAATCTCCTTAGCCGTGAACTGATGAGGCGTAGAGGTATAGCAGTTAACTACTCCAATGACTTTCCCCTTTACTGAAAGGGGTACTGAGAGCAGAGAACAGAGTCCTTCTCGGCGGGCGATTTCCTGGTTTATGTAGCGGCTGTCTTTCTTCACATCTTCGACCACAATAGGCCGATTCTGCTGTGCCACCATACCTACTATACCCTGGCCGAGCTTTATGTTGGGTTTGCGGGTGTAAGACTCGCTTACCGATTGAGTAGAACGAATGACCAGCTCCTGCTTTTTCTCGTCCAAAAGCATCAGAGAGCAAATCTTAGAGTTCATCACCTCTGCGGTCACGGTGACGATGAGTCGCAACACCTCATCGAGGTATAGATCAGAAGTTATCGCCTCACTTATCTCCAGAAGAGCGTCTATTTTTGTATTCTCTGTCATGGTTTCTCCTTACCTCAGATATGAACCCTATATTTGCTCCGGTTATGACAACAAAAAAGGCGTTCCTCCGGAGTGCTATTACCAAGAAGGACGCCTTTATCCTTCAAAAACAAAGGCCCTTTACCTAACATCAGTAAAGGGCCCCCTTGCCCAACTCTTCGGGATACGTCTTTATATCCCCACTTTCAGCAAGATAATCGAATGGTACACTCTTGTCAAGTATTTTTTGATATTTTTTTCCTATTTTTTTGCTCCAGTTCGGAGGCTATGATTACCGCCTCAGCGATCTCCCGCATTGTTTTGCGGTTATCCATGCCTGCCTTTTGGATATAGCGGAATGCCTCCTGTTCAGAATACCCCTTCTGTTTCATCAATATCCCCTTGGCCCGTTCTACATACTTGCGAGTTTCCAACTCTTCTTTGATAACCTTTGTCTGAACCATTAGTTCTGCGTTCTCTATGACGATCGCCGCTTGATTGGCCACTGTGGTCAAGACCTTTATCTCTCTTTCGGTGAACCTATGAGGCGTAGAGGTGTAACTGTTCAATACCCCGATGACCTTGCCTTTGACGCATAAGGGGACAGACAGAAGAGAGCACAAGCCCTCCTTTTCAGCTATGCACCGATTTATATAGCGCTCGTCCTTCTTCACATCTTCCACTACAACAGGACGATTCTCCTTTGCCACTAACCCGGCTATCCCCTGACCAAGTTTAATACTTGGCTTTTTGATGTACTCCTGACTGACGGACTGTGTGGCCCGAATAACCAGCTCCTGTTTTTTTTCATCCAATAACAACAGCGAGCAGACCTTGGAGTCCATCACCTCTGCAGTGATGGTGACGATAAGCCGCAAGATATCATCGATATAAAGATCAGAGGTGATTGCCTTGGCTATCTCAAGAAGTGCCTCAAGATGCCTGTTATTTAGATTCTTCAAAACTCATGTCTCCTTTATCACCATGAGTTGTAGCAGCTCCGGATACTCGGAAATAATCATAGGGAAGCTCCATCCCAACGCCCCTATGATGGAATGCGACTACAGTCCCACACGAGACGAATTTGTGAAGGGGAGTCTAAGTGATTCTCACCACCACGCCTCGTTGATATAGATATTGTTTAACCTGCCCAATACTCAGTTGGCAGTAGTGAAAAAGGGAAGCCGCCAGGGCGGCGTCGGCCTTCCCGTAAGTGAGGGCTTGGTAGAAATGCTCCTCAGTGCCGGCTCCCCCGGAGGCAATAACCGGGATGTTCACTGCCTCTGCTACCTGGCGGGTTAGCTCCAGGTCATAGCCATCTTTGGTGCCATCACAGTCCATACTGGTAAGCAGAATTTCCCCAGCTCCCAGGGTTTTCACTTTCCTGGCCCACCCGACAGCATCCAGTCCGGTGGGAGTTCGCCCCCCATAGGTGTAGACCTGCCAACCTTGGTTCCTCTGTTTAGCGTCGATAGCCACGACAATGCACTGGCTGCCGAACCGATCGGCTGCTTCGGTGATCAGCCGGGGATTCTCCACCGCCGCCGTGTTGATGGAAACCTTGTCTGCACCAGCCTTCAGGAGTTCGCGAATATCCTCTGTGGTTCGGATTCCACCCCCCACGGTCAAAGGCATAAAAACTCGCTCGGCGGTCCTCTCCACTACTTCCAGCATAATTTTTCGCTTGCTGCTGGAGGCGGTTATATCCAGGAATACGACCTCATCGGCCCCTTCTTCATCATAGCGGGAGGCTACCTCCACCGGGTCGCCAGCATCTCTGATGTTGACAAATCTAGTCCCCTTTACTACCCGACCAGCATCCACATCTAAACAGGGAATTATTCTCTTAGCTAACGGCATATAAGGTCCTTAAAGCAGATAATTTAGAGTTTATTCCAAAATCTGTCCCTGAGCTTTCTGAACCAGTCCTATGCCTCTGTCAAAGACTGTAGCGAAGACCTTTAGGTCTCCACAAGATGGGGGAGGGCTAACGACCTCCGCTACTTTGCAGTTAACATAGGACACTTTCGGTGAAGTTCCTCAGTAATTCCAATCCCAGTTTCTGACTTTTTTCCGGATGAAACTGACAGGCGAAAATGTTGCCTTTGGCAACAGAAGAGGCAAATCGGACGCCATACTCAGTGGTAGTGGCCACAATGCTTTCATCCTCTGGCTCCACATAGTAGGAGTGGTCAAAATAGAAATAGGATTCATCAGGCATCTGTTTCAAGATAGTGGATAGTCCTCCGGCAGGAGCGCACTTTTTTATACTATTCCATCCTATGTGGGGGATTTTAACCCGCTGGGGGAAGCGTTTAACCTTGCCTTCTAAGATTCCCAGTCCTTTGTGGCGACCTCCCTCTTCGCTCTCAGTAAACAACAGTTGTAGTCCCAGACATATACCCAGGAAAGGCTTGCCTTCCTGGATGGATTGGACAACGGGCCAGAGAAGCCCTCGGCATCGAAGACCTTGCATCGCTTCCTCAAATGCCCCTACTCCAGGCAGTACAACAGCAGCAGCTTCCTTGATTTTATCCGCCTCATCGGTTACCTCTACCGTTGCTCCCACCTTTTCCAATGCTTTGCTCACGCTCCGAAGATTGCCCATTCCATAGTCAACCACTGCTATCATCCAGATCTAACTCCTTTTGTAAAGACAAAGTATAAACCTTATTTAAGTTTTCTCAGCCCTGTTTCAATCCTGTCCATTGCTTTTTCGATGTTTTCCATTGAGGTGGCGTAGGAAAGTCTGATGTGGTTGTCAGCCCCAAAGCCAACACCGGGCACACAGGCGACCTTTTGTTCCTCCAAAAGGAAATCGCAGAGAGACACGGAGCCGTCGATTCTGGAACTCCCTACCGAAACTCCGTAAAAGGTAGAGACATCCGGGAAGACATAGAAAGCCCCTTGTGGCACAGGACAGGAGACGCCCGGGATAGAGTTTAACCGTTGCACTATGTATTTCCTTCTTTTATCAAAAGCCTCTCTCATTCTCTCCACACTTTCTTGGGGGCCGCTGAGGGCCTCCAAGGCTGCTGCCTGGGCAATGGAACAGGGGTTGGATGTCTGCTGGCTCTGAATCTTTCCCATCGCCTGGATAATCTCCTGAGGGCCAGCCGCATATCCTATTCGCCAGCCAGTCATCGCATAGGACTTGGAGACACCATTTATCACCACTGTCTGTTCCTGCATACCCTCCTGGGCGGCAATACTGTGGTGCACCGCAGCATCGTAGATGATCTTCTCGTAAATCTCATCCGAAAGCACATATATCCCTGCCTCCAGCACTACTTCTGCTAAGTCCTTAAGCTCCGCGTCGCTGTAGACAACACCGCTGGGATTGGAAGGGGAATTTAAGATGAGTAACTTAGTTCGGCTACTCAGTGCTTTTTTTAACTGCCCGGGGGTGATTTTCAAGCCGTTCTCTTTCTTGGCCTCCAAGATAACCGGAGTGCCCCCTGCCAATTTCACCTGTTCAGGGTAACTAACCCAGTAGGGGGCAGGGATAATCACCTCATTTGCCTCCTCCACCAGGGCCATAATTGCCAGGGATATCGAGTGTTTCCCTCCGCAACTGACTATCACCTGCGAAGGCTCATACAGCAGGCCGTTCTCTTTTTTAAACTTCTCACAGATGGTCTCTCTTAGCTCAGGGAAGCCCACCGCGGGTGTATATTTAGTGAAACCCCGATTAATCGCTCGGATTGCTGCCTCTTTAATGTTCTCCGGGGTGTCGAAATCCGGTTCTCCGGCGCTTAAAGCGATGACATCAACTCCAGCCTTCTTCATCGCCTTGGCCTTGGCGGTTATAGCCAAGGTGACCGAAGGCTGTATACGCTGGATGTTCTTCGAGATGGATATGTTCATTTTTCCTCTCCTAATGGATTGCTTTTCGGGGTGAGTTCCCAAACAAGTCCTACTGTTAACCATTGGTAGTTGATACAGATGGCTTCAGAAAGAACGGGCATAAAGCCCTAACCCTACGGAAGAGGGACGTAGTGTAGCCCTTTGTGGGCGTTGGGTTTTGGTGAAAAGGCACTGAGGGCTATTAGGCTCGTTGGACATCTGCTATATCCTTTAGTTCCCCCTATCATGTAGTATATTTTGCATTAATCTTCACATAGTCGTAACTCAAATCGCAGGTGTAGACCTGGGCTCGCTGATTGCCCTGGTTTAAATCTATAGTTATCTCTACCTCTGGAGCCGAAAGTAGTTGTCTTGCTCCTCTCATAGAGAAATCAGTCCCGACTCCATTTCTACAAAGCGTCAGGTTGCCGATGGAGATGGCAAGTTTCTGTTCTTCGACCTCAACGCCGGATGCACCCACTGCAGCGGCAATTCTGCCCCAGTTAGGATCCTGCCCAAAGAGCGCTGTCTTCACCAAATTGGACTTAGCAACAGCAAAGGCAACCTGTTTTGCTTCTGGGAAACTTCTGGCTCCCTCTACTGAGATGGTAACTAACTTCGTTGCTCCCTCACCGTCTTTGGCAATCATCTTTGCCAGCTCACCGGTTACCAGGTCTAAAGCCGCGGCGAAACTTTCACAGTCATCAGAGCCTTCGGTGATTTCGCCGCCTCCGCTTAGGCCGTTGGCCAGGATCACGGCCATATCATTGGTGCTGGTGTCGCCGTCAATGGTAATCATATTGAAGGACTTATCCACTGAGTCTCGCAAAAGCCGCTGCAGAAGCTTAGGCCCGATTCTGGCATCTGTGGTCAAAAAGGCCAGCATAGTGGCCATATTAGGGCAGATCATCCCGGAGCCCTTGGCTATGCCACCAATTCTGACGGTGGAGTCGGACAATTCCACTTCTACGGCTGTTTTTTTGGTAACGGTATCCGTTGTTAGAATAGCCTCGGCAGCTCCGTTGTCGTCGTCTCCAAGCAGAGAAACCAGCTTGGGAACCGCCCTCTCAATCCGTCTCATAGGGAGATGGCGGCCGATGACCCCGGTGGAGGCGACTACCACCATCTCTACAGGTATGTCCAGGGCCTGGGCAATTAGTTGAGCCATCCGGTGGGCATTTTCTCTGCCTCGTTCTCCAGTGCAGGCATTGGCATAACCGGAGTTACAGAGGATCGCCTGGGCCCGCCCGTCGGCCAAGTGCCTCTGGGTGAGCCAGAGAGGGGCCGCCTTGAAGCGATTAGCAGTATAGACAGCCGCCGCGGTAGCTGGCACTTCAGAATAGATCAGCGCCAGATCCTTCTTCCGATTCTTAATGCCACAACTCACCCCGGCAGCCTTAAAACCCCGGGGTGATATAACCGAACCAGCAACAGCCTTTATCCCCAACCAGTCTCCTCCTTCCCAAAGAAGAATACGCAGGACCGATGACCCAGACTGCACTCTGAATTCAGGTTAAATATATAATAGGCGGAGTTAGAAGTCAACAACAATGTGGAAGTTTCCCTCAAAATAGCTTGACATTGGCCCTTGAACTGGTTATTTTGGTAGTATTCCAACAGAGCACCGGAATTTGAGCAGCCAGGCAGACTAAATCCAGCGAGGAGAAAAATGTCAGAGAAGACAGCAACCCAGGACTTAGAGACAATAGGGAAGCTGAAAGAAGCCCGACAGAAGATCTTGCAGGAGATTGCCAAGGTTATCGTGGGACAGCAGGAGATTGTGGAGCAGCTTCTGATTGCCTTGCTTTCAGGAGGCCATTGCCTTCTGATAGGAGTGCCTGGTTTGGCTAAAACCCTGCTTATAAGTACACTGGCAAGGGTTCTGGACCTCAAATTCAGCCGAATACAGTTTACCCCCGACCTGATGCCCTCCGATATCACCGGCACCGAAGTTATTGAGGAGGACATCTCCACTGGGCGAAAGGTCTTCAAGTTCGTGAAAGGTCCGGTATTTGCCAATATTGTCCTGGCAGATGAGATAAACCGCACTCCCCCGAAGACCCAGGCGGCCCTGCTTCAGGCAATGCAAGAACATGAAGTTACTGCATCAGGGCAGACATTTAGATTGGACGAGCCGTTCTTCGTATTAGCTACCCAGAACCCTATTGAACAGGAAGGAACCTATCCACTGCCCGAAGCACAACTGGATAGATTTATGTTTAACTTATGGATCGACTACCCTAGTGCTGAGGAGGAGAAAAGGATCGTTGACTGCACTACCAGTGCCTACGGCCATGAGGTCCGTAAGATTCTAAATGCTAAAGAGATTATCCAACTACAGAGACTTGTTCGCAAGGTTCCGGTTTCCGATTATGTTATCGCCTATGCGGTGAATTTGGTCCGGAAGACTCGTCCCAATGAAAACGGTGTCCCTCCTTACATTCGGGAGTGGGTTGACTGGGGAGCAGGCCCTCGTGCCTCACAGTATCTCATCCTAGGGGCTAAAACCCGAGCCGTTTTGGGCGGAAGGCCCACCCCGGCTGTTGAGGATGTGAGGGCAGTGGCCACACCTGTGCTCCGCCATCGCATCATCACCAACTTCAATGCTGAGGCAGAAGGGATTGACACGGCCCAGATCATTCGGCGGCTCCTCAAGGAGACAGGAGGATAAGATGCCTGACTACCGCCGTTATCTCAGTCCCCAAACAGTCTCCAAACTCTCCCGAATGGACATCATCGCTCGACTGGTAGTAGAGGGCTTCATCACCGGGCTTCACAGAAGCCCCTACCACGGATTTTCGGTAGAGTTCACTGAAGACCGACAGTATATGCCCGGCGACCCTGTGCGACACATCGACTGGAAGGCCTATGGGAAGTCCGAACGCCTCTATGTGAAGCAGTTCGCCGCGGAGACTAACTTGAAGGCATACATCCTGCTGGACGCAAGCGCTTCAATGGGATTCTCCTCCGGACAGGTGTCAAAGTTCCGTTACGGTTGTTGCTTAGCAGCGGCATTAGCCTACTTAATGATAAAACAAAGAGACGCCGTAGGCCTGGTGGTTTTCGATAACCAAATCCGCAGCTATATCCCCCCTCGATCGGTGGGAAGCCATCTTTCTACCATTTTTAAAGAGCTGGACACCACCCAGACCTCTTCTGGAACCCAGGTGAAAGCGGTTTTCCATCAGCTTGCTGAGAGGATAAAACGCCGGGGGTTGGTCATCGTCATCTCCGACCTGTTGGATGACCCGGACCAGATTCTGTTGGGGCTCAAACACTTTCGTCATCGCAAGCACGAGGTGATCGTCTTCCATGTGCTGGATTCAAAGGAAAAAGACTTCAGTTTTGAGGCTGAGGCGACATTTGTGGATATGGAGACGGGTGAGGAGGTGGTCACCCAACCCTGGCATATCCGGAACCACTACCGTACCTTGATGTCTGACCTAATGGAGAAATACCGTCGGGGCTGTCGAGAGAGCCTGATTGATTATGTGCCCTTAGACAGCTCCGAGGAGTTCGACACCGCCCTGTTCAGATATCTGGCAAAGCGAAAAAAGCTCGGTTAGCCCTTGTCAATGCAGAACATAGCCTTTCTCAACCCTGCTGTTCTTCCCGCCCTGGCGGCAGCCCTGCTGCCTCTTTTAATCCACCTGCTCACTCGGAGGAGACTTAAGAAGGTAGAGGTGAGCACCGTTGTTTTCCTCCAGCAGCTTCAAAAAAAGAGAATGCGGCGGGTGAAGGTACGGCAGTGGCTCCTGCTGTTTCTGCGCACCCTAATCATTCTCTTTATTGTTTTGGCTTTCAGCCGACCTGTTCTCAGAGCGACTTTTCCCCTTGTAGGCAGCAACACTCCCACCACGGCTGTCATCCTCTTGGACAACTCCTACAGTATGGGATTTGAGACCCCCAGGGGGAGGCTGTTCGACCTATCCAAACAGAGGGCCTTAGAGTTAGTCGACCTTTTTAAGTCGGGTGACGAAGTCATTCTCCTTCCCTTTGCTGACCGGCCCTCTGGTTCCAAACAATGGAAAATAAGAGATCAAGAATTGGCACTCTCCCGTCTGCGTGATTTTATCCTGGACCTCCAACTCTCCTGTCGGACGACAGATGTCCACAGCGCCTTGGAGAAGGCGGCAAAGCTCCTCAGAGATTCAGACAGCCCCAACAAGGAGATATTTCTGCTCACAGATATGGAGGCGAACGGCTGGAGGAGTCTACAAAAAGAGAGACTCACTGCAGAGCTCAGGGGGATTTCTCTTTATCTTCTCTCTGTTGAAGCCAACCAAGAGGAGAATGTGAGCGTTGAGCGGGTAACTGTCCCCGAGCAGATTTTGAACGTGAAGAGACCGATTGAGTTTGAGGTTCAGGTGACCAACTACCGGAGGAGCGATGTCCGGGGTCTGTTGCTCTCTGTTTATCTCGATGGTGAACGCCTGTCTCAGATGACTTTGAACATAGGGGCTGCTCAGACAAAACGGGTGCTTTTTCAGGTGGCCCCAGAAAAAACAGGGGTGCTTTCTGGCTATGTGGAGATAGAGCCGGACAGGCTCTCAGTTGACAACCGCAGGTATTTCTCCGTTTCCATCCCTGCAAGGGTGAAGGTTCTGTTAGTGGGGGACGAAGAGGCCGACACCTACTTTCTGGGTCGGGCATTCAATCCCCCCGGTTCAGAAGAGGTTTTTGTGCGATCTACCTCCACCACTGGGGAGAAACTCTCGTTGCAGCAGATCGAAGAGAACGATGTGATTGTCCTGGCCAATGTTCCGCATTTGAGCCAGTGGCAGGTAGAGCAGCTTCAGGCCAGTGTGAGCCAAGGCAGGGGCTTGCTGATCTGCTTAGGTCCGCGAGTAGACAGCGAGTTCTACAACCAGCAGCTTCTCCCTCGATTCTCCCCGCTCAGGTTGGGCAAGCTTCTAGGCACCACCGGCCTGAAGAGTTCATATTATTCCTTTGGTAAAATGGATTTTTCTCATCCAATTCTGAAGGGACTGCTGCGGAGAAACCGGGTAGATTCTCCCCGATTTTACTCCATTTATCAAACGGTTCCCTCTCCCCGGGTGGAGCCGATTATCTGGTACAACCAGGGCAGTCCAGCCTTATGTGAGTCCCGGCTGGGCAAGGGTAGGATTGTCCTGTTTACCAGTGCTGTTGACCTGGGATGGACAGATTTGCCTGTGAAGGGGATATTTGTCCCCCTTTTTTATCGCATTGTTCAATATTTAGCAACCGCTCTTTCAGAAGAACCGCAGCGGGTAGGGGAGCCTATCGAAAGGACATTTGGAGAATTACAAAGCCCAGTGGAGTGCCAGGATCCGATGGGAAATCGGGTGAGTCTGCTTCCCGTCCCAGGGGAGGGGAGGTGGTATCTAACAGAGGTTGAGCTTCCTGGTATCTGGAGTCTCTTCAGTGAGGGCAGAGAGGTGGGGCAGATAGCAGTAAATGTGGACACCAGGGAGTCGGCACCGCAAAAGGTAACCGAAGGGCAAATTAGAACACTTTTAGGAGAGATCTACTTTAGAGTAATCCCGGAGGGGAGAGATTTGAAGAAGGAGGTTGAGCACTCCAGATACGGGAGAGAACTTTGGAGAGAGTGCCTGCTTCTGGCCCTGATTTTAATGGCAGCAGAGATGGCAGTTGCTTTCACCAGAACAGCTTACAAGGCAAGCTCCTGATTACTCTAACCATATCTTCTCTACTACTGATGTGTTCCTCAACTTTGCCAAAAGCTTATCTGAGGGAGAAACCAGCAGGCTTTTTGACCTTATTACGAATTTTTTACCACTGTTGCCTTCAAGGTGAATTACCACCCGGCATTTTCCCGGGTAGTCTCCAAGCAGACCCCGGAGTTCTCTTAATGGCTCCTCCTCCAGGCCTATTCCAGAAACAGCGATATTCACCACCTTAGCGTATTCACTTCTCACCTTAGCAAGGGGAAGAAGACGCGTGACCACCACTTTGGCCTTTTCCGTCTCTCTGTCCTGAATAGAGACACGGCCTTCTGCCATCACCATCTGGTCGGCGACTACCAGGGGGCGGAACTTTTCATAGGCATCGGAGAACACGAGAGCCTCGGTTGACCCCGAGAAATCCTCTAAGGTGGCGAATGCCATAGGCTTGCCTTTTCTGTCGGTGGTCTGCTTTAGTTTAGTAATAATTCCCCCTACCACTACTGCTGTACCGTCTTCAAGTTCTGAAAGCTCTCCGATACGGTGGGTAGCAAAGGCCTGAAGGTCCTGCTGGTAGTTCTCCAGAGGATGCCCGGATACATAGAAGCCCAGCATCTTCTTTTCATCTGCCAGCATTTGTGATTCTGACCAAGGGGGGATATCGGGCAGTTTTTTCTCTTGGACATTGAGGGTTTCGAACAGGGAGGTCTGTCCTCGCTGACGGTCGGCTTGGATTGTTTGAGCGCCTTCCAGTGCTTGCTCTAAAACAGCCAGAAGCTGGGCTCGGTGTCCTTCCAATGAGTCGGTCGCCCCCGCCATAATCAGACTTTCAATGGCCCTTTTGTTCACTCGCCGCTGGTCCACTCGCTCACAGAAGTCAAAAATGTTCTTAAACCTCCCCGCCTTTTCCCGTGCCTTCACTATCGTCTTGATTGCCCCTGTGCCGACATTTTTGATTGCTCCCAGGCCGAATCTTATCCCCTCGGGTACCACGGTAAACCCCGCTTGACTTTCGTTTACATCTGGCGGCAGCACCTGAATCCCCATCCTTCGGCACTCATCCAGCAGCACCGCCACTCGGTCGGAGTTCCCCATCTCGCTGGTGAGGTTGGCAGCCATAAACTCTCGTGGGAAATGGGCTTTAAGATAGGCTGTCTGATAGGCTATCAGGGCATAGCCGGAGCTGTGAGCTTTGTTGAACCCATAGCCAGCAAACTGGGCCATTGCCTCAAATATTTTCCCAGCAGTCTCTTCGTCTATCCCTTTCTTCCGACAGCCCTCTATGAAGGGGCCTCGTTGCTCTTCCATAATCTCGGGCTGTTTTTTCCCCATAGCCCTTCTCAGCATATCCGCCTGAGCTAAAGAAAAACCCGCCAGCACAGAGGCGATTCGCATAACCTGCTCCTGATAGACGATGATACCGTAGGTCTCCTCCAGAATAGGCTTCAGCAGGGGATGCAGATAGGTGATCTTCGTCGTGCCGTGTTTGCGGCGGATGAAATCGTCGATGCTGGCCATTGGTCCGGGACGATACAAGGCGTTCATAGCGATCATATCGTCTAGACTGGTGGGTTTGAGTTTGCGAAGATAATCTCGCATTCCCGGACTTTCAAACTGAAAGATGCCGATAGTTTCTCCCCGGGCCAGCAGATCAAAAGTGGCTTTATCGTCCAGGGGGATATCTTCCAGCTTCAAGGGAGTACTTCTTTCGGCGATCATCCTTAAGGTGTCATCAATGACCGTAAGGGTTCTCAGGCCCAGGAAATCCATTTTCAGAAGTCCTATCTCTTCAATGGACTTCCAATCGTATTGAGTGGTCACCTCTTTCTTATTGGTGGTGCACAGGGGGGTGTGATTTGTCAGGGAGTCAGGGGTGATGACCACACCGGCGGCGTGGGTAGAGGAATGGCGAGCTAAGCCTTCCAGGGTCTTGGCATAGGAGATCAATTTAGCACCCACTCCATCTGATTGGGTCAGTTGAGCCAGCTCAGGGACGGTTTCTATGGCTCTCTCTAAGGTGGTTCCCGGTGGCACCAGTTTGGCGATCTTGTCCACCTCCCCGTAGGGCATCCCCAACACCCTTCCTACATCTCTGATCACTGCCCTGGCCGCCATAGTGCCGAAGGTAATGATTTGACAGACGTTCTCTTTCCCGTATTTCTTTATTACGTAGTCGATCACCTTCTGCCGGTCTCGATCGGCAAAGTCGATGTCGATGTCCGGCATATTCACTCGTTGGGGATTGAGAAACCGCTCGAACAGGAGGTTGTTTTTCAGAGGATCTACGTCGGTTATTTTGAGGGCATAGGAGACCAGACTACTGGTGGCAGCCCCCCTGCCAGGTCCCACAGAAATACCTTCGGATTTAGCATATCTGACGAAATCGGCCACAATCAGAAAATAGCCTGCGTATCCTGTCTTTTTGATTATCCCCAGCTCATGCTCCAGCCGTTCTTCTACCTCAGAGGTGATCTGCTGGTAGCGTTCTTTGATTCCCTCGTAGGTCAGGTATTTTAGATACTCGTCTGCGTTGTGGTAGCCCTCAGGCAGAGGGAAACGGGGTAATTTCAGCTTGCCGAAATCGATCATCACATTGCATCGGTCGGCGATCTCTAAGGTTGACTGCAGCGCCTGCGGCAGATCAGCAAACAGCTCCCCTATCTCTGCCGGAGATTTAAAATAGACCTGGTCAGTCTGAAATCGCATCCGGTTTTTGTCCTCCAAGGTCTTGCCTGTCTGGATACAGAGGAGCACATCGTGAGCTGGCGCGTCCTCCCTGTATAAATAATGGCAATCATTGGTGGCTACTACTGGGACATTCAACTCCTGGCTGAACTGGAGCAAATATTGATTTACCCTCTCTTCCTCTTCGATCCCATGTCTTTGGAGTTCCAAGTAGAAATTACCCTGGCCAAAGATACCGTTGTATTCTCGGATAGCTTGCTTGGCTTTCTCTATGTTTTCGTTTAAAATGAGACGTGCTATTTCCCCTTTGGTACAGCCGGAGAGGGCGATGAGCCCCTCGTGGTATTCTTGTAGCAGCTCTTTATCCACCCGGGGATGGTAGTAGAAACCTTCTAAATATCCCTTAGAGACAAGCTTCATTAGGTTTTGATAGCCCAG
>CAZQSC010000043.1:0-15709 GCA_964595705.1 uncultured bacterium
CTATATTCCGGTGGTTTAAGGATACATTTTCCAGATTTTTTGTGAAAGTTTAGTAGTTTATATAAAACCCAAAAGATGCCGGAGTCAGAATAGGATTTCACAAAATCACCTTTCTCCCTAATGAGAGAGAAACTCCCCTCTCCCCAATGGGGAGAGGGATAGGGTGAGGGGGAACCAGATATATTAGATTTCTACTCTCCCTTCACCTCAGTCCCCACCAGGGGAGAGAAAGTGATAAACAACAAAATTGCCCTTCACCCCTGTTCAAGAAGCGAGAAAATTAACAAAAAGGCAAATTGGCTGAGTTAATGTCTTATATAACATAAGGTTAAATTGTAGGAGAGCAACAGGCGAAGGGGGACGGTCCTAATGCCGGGCAGAACCAGTGTGTTGCGAATTTTGATTGACTCGTAAAAAGTCCAAAATGCTCCCCGTGAAATAGGTGGAAGCTGCACGGTAGTTTTGCTTTGATCGGTTAAGCACCGTATAATGGAGGAAATCTTATCAGATGTGATTATTTCACGGGGTGAAGGTGAGGGGATATACGACTTCTTACGAGAGGATCAATCTTGTGAAAGGCACGGAGTCAGAACAGATGGAGGCGCTTCTCACACAGTTCACAGATTATCTGGCCTTAGAGAGAGGACTGGCGCAGAATTCGATAGATGCTTACCGGAGAGATGTGGCTCGATATCTCAGCTTTTTGGCCGACCGGGGGATAGAAAGTGCTGCGCAGGCCACTCAGGACGATGTTTTGGACCTGCTGTATCAGCTGCGGGATTGTGGGCTACAGGCGGTCAGTTTGGCTCGTAATCTCTCTGCTATCCGCACATTCTATCGATTCCTTAGCGCCGAGGGTCTGCCACAGTCCGATCCCACCCAGTATCTGGACCCTCCTAAGCTGGGCAGAAAGTTGCCCACCGTGCTCAGCCGCTGGGAGGTTGAGAGACTGTTAGAACAGCCAGATGCGAGCAGCCCCCTGGGGATAAGAGATCGAGCGATGCTGGAGTTTCTATATGCCACCGGGCTGAGGGTCTCGGAGCTTCTGGCCCTCTCCTGTTCTCAGCTGCTGTTCCGAGAGGGGCTGGTACGCACTTTTGGTAAAGGCTCGAAGGAGCGAATGGTGCCTGTAGGGCAGAAGGCGATAGAGTGGGTCACCCGCTACTTAACCGATGTCAGACCCAGGCTCTGCAAAGGGAGGTCCCAAGGGGTGCTCTTTCTCAATCGCCGGGGCCAGCCGATGTCACGGATGGGCTTCTGGAGAATACTTCGCCGCTATGTCCAGATGGCGGGAATTGAGAAAAAGGTGAGCCCCCACACCCTGAGACACTCCTTTGCCACCCATCTTCTTGAAGGTGGGGCCGATCTGCGCGCAGTACAGGAGATGCTCGGTCACACCGACATCTCCACCACCCAGATCTATACCCACATCGACCGAGAATACCTCAAAGAGGTACACCGGACCTTTCACCCCAGGAAATGACCAATATTTCTCCGCCAGGCTGAAGGCTATCTGTTTTTTTTGCAGGTAAAACCTCCCGCAGGTTTGGAACCTGCGGGAGGTTGAAGCTCCATATGCATTGTCTCCAAAAGGAGGTGCTTAAATGGCAGAGAACGACAGATCAGGAGACCAGAATCAAGCAGCACTGTTTGTCCAGCTGGTGACGATGCTCTACGGCGCAGCTATGCAACAGATGGGCAAGGTTGTGAATCCTCTGACTAATAAGATCGAAAAAAATCTGGAACATGCAAAGCTCTCCATCGATATGCTCGCTATGATAGAGGAGAAAACCAAAGGCAACCTGAGCGATGAGGAGGCCAGATTTCTTGCCGATTCTCTGTTCCAGTTGCGAATGAACTATGTGGATGAGGTGAAGAAAGCGGCCCAGGAGGAAAAAGAGGCACCCAAAGAGGAGAAGAAAAAAGAGGAGAAATGAGGGTATATCCTCTCAAATTTCAAGAGATATTCCGGCCGATGGTGTGGGGTGGCCGCAGGTTGGAGGAGCTTTTAGGGAAAAACCTGCCTCCGGGGGAGAAGATTGGCGAATCCTGGGAGGTGAGCGACTACGGCTCCAACCCCAGTGTGGTGAAAAACGGCCCTTATCGGGGCAAGACCCTGCGCTATCTGCTTAAGCAGTTCACCACCCAGTTGGTGGGCACGCTGGCCTGGAGGGACTCTTCGGGTAGATTCCCCCTGCTGATTAAATTCCTGGACGCATCTGAGAAACTCTCGCTGCAGGTTCACCCTGACAACCAATACGCCTGTCGTTATGAGGGGGGACAGTCGGGGAAGACCGAGGCCTGGTATGTTATCGCCGCCTCCCCAGGTGCTGAACTGATCTGTGGGGTTTCTCAAAGCACCTCCCCTCGCCGATTTGCCGAGGCAATCAGACAGGGCAGCCTGGAAGGGCACCTCAATCAGATTTCCGTCTCTCCGGGAGATGTGATATTTATCCCCGCCGGGCGGGTCCACGCCATCGGAGGGGGTATCGTTCTCTACGAGGTTCAGCAGACCTCAGACCTCACCTACCGCCTCTGGGACTGGGGACGCCCTCGAGAACTACATCTGGAGAAGGGGCTGGAGGCGATCGATTTCCAGTTCGTCCCCGACCCTAAGGTAGAAGGAATAGAGATCTCTGTAGGGGAGAACAGCAAAAAATACCTCCTCGTCTGCCGTTTTTTCACTTTAGAGCTGCTTACAGTCAGGACATTTTTCCAGGAAAGATGCAACGGCCGTAGTTTCCATATCCTGAGCGTTCTGGAAGGGGAGGGGAAACTCCTCTTCCCCGGTGGAGAAGAGGATATACAGCGGGGAGAATCTATACTTCTGCCGGCTGCCACAGGTGCCTACCAGCTTGAGGCGTCGGCCCCACTGCGGGTGTTAAAATCCTATGTGCCAGACCTGAGAGAGGATATTATCTCGCCTCTGAGAGAACTTGGTAAATCCGACCGGCAGATCTGTGCCTTAGGCGGCCTGGGCAAGAGCAACGACATCGCTCCCCTGCTGGGAGGAAATAGTCATTAGTCATTAGGGTTTCAGGGGTCTCACAAAATCACCTTTCTACTTTTTTAATGTGAGAGAAAATCCCCTCTCCCCATTGGGGAGAGGGATAGGGTGAGGGGGAAAAATGGGAGGTTGAAGTGGGGATTTGCCGATGCGTAAGCTGTTGACGACTTCAGATAAGATTCTAATAGTGGGGCTTCTGGCTCTCTCGGTTGCCAGCGTGTTGGTTATACCCGGAGTTGGAAAACAGGGGGGGACTGTTTTAATCGAGCAGAATGGCAGCTTAGTAAAGGAACTGCCGCTGGACAGAGAGACGACGGTGGAGGTTGAGGGGCCCCTGGGCACAACTGTGGTGAGGGTGGAAGGCGGTAAGGCCAGGATTGTCAGCTCTCCCTGCCCTAAAAAACTGTGTGTCCATATGGGGTCCATCAGCAAGGCAGGGGAGATGGTGGTGTGTGTGCCGAACAGAGTAGTGGTGCGCGTGAGCGGGCAGAAAAAGGTAGATGCAGTGACCAGATAGCTCCTCACCGAATGGGCTATCTGGCGCTTCTGGCAGCGGGGGGGCTGGTGCTGTTTCTCTTCGAGAGCCTCCTGCCCCATCCTATGCCGTGGATGAGGCTGGGCCTGGGGAGCGCGGCTACACTGCTGGCCATTTTTATGTTCAGCCCCAGAGAGGCACTATTGGTGACCCTGATCCGGGTGGTGGTCGGCTCTGTGGTTGTGGGCAGACTGCTTGCCCCCTCGTTTCTTCTCAGCCTCTGTGGCGGACTGGCCAGCCTGGGGGTAATGAGCCTGGTTTTCAGATTTTTCTACCCTCGATTCAGCCCCGTAGGCATCAGCATCTTCGGGGCACTAGCGCATAACTTAGCGCAGTTGACAGTAGTCTACCTGCTTTGGGTGAAGAAGGGGCAAATACTGTTCTTGCTGCCGATGTTTCTCTTCTCCAGTGTGGTTACGGGTTTCATTACCGGGGCCTTAGCTTTTCTTGTGTTGCAGAAACTCTGGGCCTTCGGTTTTCCTCCAGCCTTTAACCTTAAAAATGTCGCTCACGATGTGTAGGGGCTGGTTTCAACCTAAATCCAGAGAATTGAGCATCGAAACAGACCGAATGGCTCTGGGATAGGTTAGGCTGTGTTTGAGCTTTATCATTATTTTTCGGTTGTTTCGGTGTTTTTTCCGGGTCTGGGTTTAACAATATTTTCAGGAGGTGACAGATATGTTTTTCCTTCCGCTTTCTGTGCTCTTTTTTCTGTTTCTGATCCTGCTGTTGCCGGTGCTCTTTTTTCTTATCCAGATAGGTGCGGCCGGTGCTGCCTTCTACAAGCTGGGCATAAGCCCCCGGGTGGGATTTCTCATTTTTTCCCTCTCACTCCTGTTCAGCACCGTAAACATCCCTTTGATAGAGAAGGAGGCACCGGAGCTCACCACCGGGCTGCCGGAGTTTATAAGATATTATTTTGGCTTAGGTTCGGCAGTTACGCAAAGACAGGTGATAGCGATAAATGTGGGCGGGGCGATTATCCCGCTGCTTCTGGTGCTCTACCTTTTGCCGCGGGTGCCTCTGGGCAGTACCTTAGTGGCGGTGGCGATAAGTGCGATGGTGTGCAAATTCTTAGCCCGGCCGGTGGCCGGAATGGGGATAGCCCTGCCTGCCTTTATCCCCCCGGTTGTCTCGGCACTTCTGGCGATGATGTTGGCCCCTAAGAACCCCGCCCCAGTGGCCTATATAACTGGTGTAGTTGGCACCTTGGTGGGGGCTGACCTTTTGAACCTGGGCCGAATCTCCCAGGTAGGTGCAGGAGTGGTCAGCATCGGTGGCGCTGGGGTATTCGACGGAATATACTTGGCCGGTATAGTGGCGGCACTGCTCTCCTAACAGACAGAAGGGGACTCTGTGGTTAATCGGAATTTTCAAGGGCTAAAAAAGGAGTTGACAGATAGAAGTTAATCTATTATATTTTTTTACACTGGGAGAGAAACAGACAGCAAAGGGACTGTTGTGCCTTTGTTCCCCACTTTAGCCGTGAAGCTAACCAACGGTGTGCCAGGTTATACGAGCACTGCTTATGGTTTTTGCCACTGCAGCCTCTGCCCTGCCTTCTTTATGTTCAAGGCAGCTGCGGCCGGGAGGTTATCGAACGGCTCACTCGTTTGGAAGAAGGGCGGAAGGCCTTAAACTTGAATAAGAGATTGGGCACAAATAGACGGGGATTTCTTGCCTTCGACGGCCTTTGATATTTTCGTTATACTCAGCTCAATGAGATTCACGGAATATTTCGAGTACACGCACGAGCGTCCTGATCGCAGGGAGATAATGCTCGAATGGATCGAGCGTGTTGTCTCCAATCCAGAACGAGAAGAGGTGCAGTCGGACGGACGGATACGAAGGTGGGGTCGGATTCCCGAAGCCGGGGGCAAATACCTTCGAGTCGTACTTCTCGAAGACGGAGAGACCGTCCACAACGCCTTCTTTGGCCGTTCATTTCGGGAGGTGGAACGATGAACGTTAGATATTTTCCTGATACCGATACCCTCGTCCTGAACTTCAGCGATAAGAAGATAGCCGAGACCAAGGATCTCAACGAGAACATACTAATCGAGTTGGACGAGGAAGGCCATCTTGTCAGCATGACAATAGAGCATGCCAAGCAGCAGACGAACGTGGGCGAGTTCTCGTATCAAACAGCTGCTGTGTGAATCCGCTTTTCATAAAATGCCCAACCAGCGCATGCACCTGACCGCCAAGGCATTGCCTGCCTTGGTTCCCTCGGGCCTTTTGGCCCACGGCGGCAGGTGATGCGCATCCATAGGCAACATTTAGCTTTGATGTTCCTCCTGGTCGAATAGGGCTGCAGATATCCTGATCTGGCCGAACCCCTGTGCTTTCTGGAACTGCTGGGAAGTAATGTCTGCTTCTTTGTAAGCAACAGCCAAAAAATCCTTGACAGCCAAGCAAAGCCTGCCTATATTTAAATAGATTTCACTCTCGCTGCCCCGGGTTTTCTCTTTAAGTTCTTAGTTTTTCGCGACATATTCTTGTCTCTTATGGGCGGGGGGTAAACGGATGGCAGGCAGAAAGGGGCCTTAAAGCGAAAAAAAGTGAGTAGTATTTGAAAAAAAACTTGACAAGGGAAACCAGTTCTGTTATACTTAATAATAGTTGTGTAAAAATGGCCCTTATCTAAGAGGGGGAAGTAGAGAGTTTTAAAGTCCTATTGATAAATATAGAAGTAAAAAACCTTGAGAAAAAGGAGGTGATGAGCAGACACCTGGAGGTATTCTGTGGAAAACAGAGTGAGAGAGTGAAGAGAAAGGAGGTAGCCATGTGAGAACTTACAGCTTTGGCTATCAGGAGAAGAGGCAGGAAGGTCTCCTGTTTCTGAAGGAGTTTCGGATGGTTAGGAATCTTAGCTTGAAAGGAGGGAAGGAATGAATCGCAAAATATGGGGTGTGTTGGTGGCGCTGGTGCTAGTGTTCGGGGTGAGCAGTTTGGCCCAGGCAGCAGGCACGATCACCCAGCTGGATACTGTGTACATCTCGGTTGATCAGTATGCGGATTCAACGACTACCGAGATCATAGGCCCGACCATAGCAGAAGCGTCCGCCGGGGACTTTGACAGTACAATAGTAATTTCGGTCGATCTAGCGGTAGGGAACTTCCTCGCCGCCGACAGTGTGGTGGTTTCCGGTAAAGGCCTTATCACGTTTGCTGCTGATAAGGTGGCGCCCGATCCGACGACTGGGAAAATTACCTTCACGATTACTCAAAAGTCCACGACGGGACCGGACACGCTGACCTTCTCAGGGATAAAGGTTTTTCCCACAACCAAGGTGGCCAAGTGGGATAGCACGACCTTCACTGACCTTCAGGTGCAGGAAGGCCAGCCGACTGCTCTGCAAAAGGTAGACACTGGTAACGCTGGTCATATTGTCTTGCTGCCGGGAGCCTCGAAGAAACTGACTTTTGATCCTGCAAAAGGTGGTCAGCAGCCGGGCACTACAGGTGGTTCGGATGCGGGAACTGATTTTAATCCCCAGCCGTGGGTGGTAATCCTGGATCAGTACGACAACAGGACTGCAGACATTACCACTACTGTCACCTTAGCTCCGGTACTGGCTGGTACGAGTATCCCCGGCAACGGGTCGCTGCAGGGCACTACAGCGAAAACAGCCACATCGGCGGCTCCGGGGATAGTTAAATTCACCGGCTTGGACTATACCAAGGCCGAAAGTATTCAACTGAAGGCCACTGCAACAGGGCTTACATCGGCCACTTCAAATGCCATAACAGTTACAGCCGGCGATCCTGCTAAAGTGACCTTCTCTTCGGACAAAAGCACCTTGACTGTGCTGGAGACGGCAACCCTTACAGTAACTCTGACCGACCAGTACTTCAACCCGGTTGACGGTGGCGAGAAGGTTGTCTTCAGCGAGGTGACCGCAGTAGGGGGAAGCTTTACCGCCGACACTGTAGCTACCAGTACAGCAAATGGGACCTGCACAAACGTTTATACCCCTTCCCACTTCTATGTGGGTGATGTGACACTGAAGGCCGCCGCTGATGGTTACGCAGGTGTCGAAAAGACGCTCACTCTGAGCATCACCCCTGGTCCTCTGGGCAATGTCAACTTGACCCCGGCGACCAAGGATATGGTGGTGGGGACCTCGGCTACCTTCACCGCTGAGTTGGTGGACGCCTTTGGAAACCACATCGACGCCAGTTCCACCGATGAGGTTACCTTCTCTGCCACAAACGGTGTCGTTGGTGCGAAGTCTCTGACTGCCGATAAGGATATAGCTGTGGAATACACCGCCCAGCACACGGCCGGAAAGAGCGACACACTGACTGTGACCACGGTATCAGGTGGCTACACCGACTATTCAGTCATCACCACCAAGAGCGGCCCGCCGGCAACGATGAAGTTCATCGCTACCGACAGCACAGTGGTGGCCTCTGACTCGACTCTGACTGAGGCTCTAGTTGACTCCGTGTGGGACGAGTACGGCAACCTGAGTGATGGCTACTGGGTGCACTTCGCTGTCACCAGTGGTGTAGGAACTATGAGCGCAGACTCGGTGAAGAGTGTCGCCGGTAAGGTTGACGTTAACTACATCTCTGGTCCGGTGGCACAAACGGAGACAGTAACCGCCAGCTACGGCTCTCTGACTGCGAGTCTGAACATCGTGGTTAAGCCCGCGGCTACAGCGAAACTGGTGGTGCCTGACACCATCTGGACTCAGGCTGGGCAGCCGGTCACCTTGGAGGCTAAAGAATACGACCAGTTCGACAACCATGTCACCGAGACCGACAGCTCGAAGGTGACCTTCACCAAGATCTCAGGCCAAGGTACGCTGGCAGCACCAGATACCCGTCAGGTCAATGCCGCTGGCAATGTCACTATTGTCTATACCGCATACGCCGTGACAGCCGACACTGCACTCATCCAAGCGGTCTACTCAGGAGTTACTCCGGACACCACAGTGGTTATTAACACACCTCCCGGTGTGCTGGATCACTTCGAGATCGCCTTTGATGACACCAGTGTCTCGGTTGTGGACTCCATTAAGGTGACGATAACGGCGAAAGATCCCAACGACATCAGGATCTGGACCTACACCGGTGCGGGTGAAACTATAACCCTGAACGGCTCTGCCGCAACAGCCGCTCAGTTTAGCTGGCATCCCAAACCAGGCTGGGCCGGAGCTGAGATCGAGGATCAGGGTCTGAACGCCTATCTGCCGGATAGTGCCTTCGTAGATGGGCAGGTTGAGTTCTATATGCTGAACCAGAAGGCAGAGGGGCCGTTGACCTTCACCATTGCTGACACTGCACTGGGTGTGAGCACCACCAGCGGCGACTTCTACTTCACGCCGGATGACGTAGCCGCACTGGCGGTAACAGCTCCGGATACTGTCTATGCAGGCACCGCGTTCAACTTCACGGTGACGCCCAAGGATCAGTATGGGAACGTCAACACCACCCAGACTGTCTACATCCAGGTCAGCGCAAACTATCCTGATGAGCTGGATCTGGCAGCGGTAGAGAGAAAGCTCAAAGGTCCGGCTACCTATAGTACCACTGCCAGCACTGCCAGGACAGACCTGAAGTTGGCTGCTTACGAGAGCGTGACACATAATTACTACGGCGAGTCAGCAGATATCACGGTGTTGCCTGCTCCTGTGCCGGTGGTCGACGCTCCTGACACCCTGATCGTCACCGATGTGCCAGGCGACAACGGCGGTTGGGTGCAGGTGAACTTCCCTGTTTCGGCCAGTGACCTGGAGGGCGGAGGATACATCCTCTACCGTGAAGTCCCGGTTGCCGGTGACACCACTGGTGCCACCACCTGGGAAATATGGGCCACCTGCCCGGATGTCGCCGAGGATAATGTGGTGGTGACCTTGAGCACCGCTCCTTACTACACTGATGTCACCAACTGGGGCGTCCGTGCGGTGAAGGCTCCTTACTTCTCCAGCCTCACCCAGGGAATCACTCCTAAGCTGTCCGTAGCTGATGGTCAGGTCTCTGTTATGACCTATGGCATCGGCGGCGCAGTGGACAACATCGCCCCGGCAGCACCGGCTGAGCTCAGAGCGGTGGACAACCCCGGCGATACCGGCGGCGCAGTGCTGCTGACCTGGGCCCTGTCGCCCGACGACAAGCTGGTCGACAGCCGTGCCGACATCTCCGGCCGTCAGAACCAGATCTACGGCGTCACTGGCTATGAGATCTACCGCAACGGCGAGCTGATCGCTACGGTGGACAGAGGTGTCACCACCTATGTCGATGTCACTGCCGAGAACAATGTAACGTACACCTACTTGGTCAAGGCAGTCGACGGCACCTTCGCGGTTGAGTCTCTGACCAACGTGGCCATCGCCGTGGATAACACCCTGCTGGCCGACTTCAGCTCCAACCTCAAGGTCTGGACCGAAGACTTCGCTATGTTTGTGAACAACTTCGGTCTGGGCGAGGCAGATGTTGAGTTCGACCCGGTGTTTGACCTGGACGGCAACGGCAAGGTCTGGACCGAAGACTTCACCATCTTCGTGGGTCAGTTCGGCCAGACCGCTGGTGCGGCCAAGGCCATTGCCTCTGCTGAGGGCCTGAACACCGGCGCCAGCGCTGCTCTGGATATCTCCAGAGAGGGTGCGGCAATCACCATCGATGTCTCTGCCCAAGGTCTGAGTGAGTTGGCAAGCTACGGCCTGAAGGTGAGCTTCGATCCAGAGGCACTCCAGTTCCTCGGCGCCAGCGAAGGGAACCTGCTGCGGAACAACTCTCTGTTCGTGGCCATTCCCACCGGGGCCGGCGAGGTCTGGGTGCTCAACGGCCAGCCTGAAGCAGTCTCCGCCACCAGCGGGCTCCTGAGCCAACTGCACTTCAAGGCTCTGAACGACCAGGCTATAGGCTCTGCCATCAGAGTGGATGCCTTAGAGCTGTTCGACAGCGATGCTCGGCTGAACTCTATCGCTACTCAGGGTCTGGAAGTGACCGTTGCTCCGGAGAAGTTCGCACTGCTTCAGAACTATCCGAACCCGGGCAACCCGTCCACTGTCATCTCCTACACCCTGGCCAGGGATAGCAAGGTCAACCTGACCATCTACAACACCCTGGGCCAGACAGTGAAGACATTGGTCGACGGTTACCAGGCGGCAAACATCTACAAGGTCGTCTGGGACGGTCGAGATGACAGCGGCAAAGAGGTAGCCAGTGGTGTCTACTTCTACCGTCTGGTAGCTGGCGACTTCAGCGCTACCAAGCGTCTGATAGTTCTGAAGTAAGCCCGTTTGGGATTTCTCCCCGAGGGAGTCCACCCCCAGAGGGTGGCTCCCTCGGGCCTTAAATTAAGGAGGTGGAGACAGAATGGTCAAGAGATTGTTGGTACTGATTGTCTTAGGTCTATTGGCAATAGGTTCAACTGCCTGGGCCGGCGAGAACGCAGATGCCACTATCACCTTTGATTTGGAGAAAGAGGGGAATGTGGTCGTTGGTGACCAGGAGAATGGTTATATTCTGGATGTAGGCCCAAACGAGACGGTCATTTTATCTATATACGGTCATGGGCTTTCCAACCTGAAGGCCTACACCATTGACCTGAAGTTCGAGCCGGATAAGGTGGCCTACACCGGGGGTGGATTTCTGAGGCTTTCGCCTCTGGAGTTGGATGTATTCAGTGGCGCAGGATTGACTCCGTCAACAGTGGGACCAGCGGTCAGTGATACCCTTGTGGGGCTGGGCTCCTCTGTTCTTCCTGCCCCGACAGCCGATGAGGCCCCGGATGGGGATGGACTTTTAGCCTGGCTGGAGTTCACTACCTCGGCTGAGTTCACTACCGCCACCCTCGCCACTTTCTCCTTAAGCAAAGGGGTGCTGATCGGAGTCGATGGTGTTGAGGATGAAGTTGCGGAAAAGCCTAAGGCCTACCTGAATGGTACTGCTGTGGAACCTACTTCGTGGGGGCAGATAAAAGCTCTTTTTAAGTGAGTTTCACCCCTGTGGAAACTGAAGCCGCCGGGATGCTCGAAGTCCCGGCGGCTTTTTATATCCCTGCTGGCCCGGAGAGAAGACCGAGTTTCAACAACCCAGCAGAAGCGACAGTCGGTAATTTTCTCTTGACAAATAAGGTAGAGCGTGGTAAATTTATCAGTGCAAGGTTTTTTCAGTCAGCGGCTGGGGGCGTAACAACCGCCCTCGAAAGCCGAGACAAAAAATGCTGACATCTGAAACGATGACACTTCGGATACACTAAAACCGTTGGGGGCGGTTAGCTCAGTTGGTTAGAGCTTCTGTTGGGAATATGAAAGGCAAGGAAGCCTTGTGACAACGTTATTACTTTATCTTGACTATAACTGTTTTCAACGAGGGTTTGATGACCCCTCTCAAATCAGAATCCAACTGGAGGCATTGGCTTGTCAAGAGATATTTCTGATGGCGGAACAAGAGAAAGTCGAGTTGGTTTGGTCTTTTATGCATGAAGATGAAACTGTGTTATGTCCATTCCCAGAGCGTAAATATGAAATTCTCAAGTTGTCAAAACTTTGTAAGATAAGAATTGGACCAACAGAAGAGATCTACAGTTATGCTAAATTCCTTTATCGAAAAAGCGGGCTCTCTGCTAAAGACGCACTCCATCTTGCAAGTGCAATTTTTATTAAGGCAGATTTTTTCGTTACTTGTGACGACAGATTGATAAAGCGTGCTAAAGGAACCAAAGGATTAAACATCGAGATAGAGCTTATTAACCCTGTGGATTATATTAGACAGGAAGGGAAGGAATATGAAAGCAATGAGAATAGATGATGCCCAAATTCGAATGAAAGGAATAGAAGTCTTGAATCGGACCCTTGGTTCCACGGGTGCATTGAGATTTCTCACTCTCCTACATCGAGAACCGACTGATTATGTAGAGATTTCCAGGCGCCTTTATGAAGGGCAAACGATAGAGGAGATATTTGAACGAGCAAAGAAACAGTGGAAAGATTGAACAGGGCAGTAAGTGAGCCTCAATTAGTAGAGAGATGAGTTTCCCAAAATTGGGCGGTTAGCTCAGTTGGTTAGAGCACTTGCTTGACATGCAAGAGGTCACTGGTTCAAGTCCAGTACCGCCCACCATAGAAAAAGACAATGAGGACATAGTAATGTTCACCGTCACTTTCCCCGATGGGACCAAAAAGCAGTACTCCACCGGGATTACCCTGTTGGAAATAGCTAAGCAAGCCAATCCAGAGCCGGCTGAAACAATACTGGCAGCCAAGGTGAATCAGACCCTGATGGACCTGTCTGCCCAGGTTGACTCAGACTGCCAGCTACAGTGGCTCACCTTTGCCGACCCGGAGGGCAAGAGCGTCTACTGGCACAGCACCGCCCACATAATGGCCCAGGCGGTGAAACAACTGTTCCCAGAGGCAAAGCTGGGTATCGGCCCGGCCATCGAAAACGGCTTCTACTACGATTTTGACGTGCCGAGGGGATTTTCACCCGAGGCATTAGAGAAGATCGAACAGAGGATGCGCCAGATTATCCAGGCAGACCTGCCTTTCCGCCGACAGATAGTTTCAAAGGCCCAAGCCCAGAAGCTTTTTTCCCAAAAGAATGAGAGTTATAAACTTGAGCTTTTGGAGGAGATTGATTCAGACCAGGTGAGCCTCTATGAGCAGGGCGAGTTCATTGACCTTTGCCGTGGACCTCATCTGCCCTCCACCGGGTATGTAAAAGCCTTGAAGCTGCTTAGCACCTCGGGTGCCTACTGGCGGGGAAGCGAACAGAATCCTATGCTTCAGCGGATCTACGGCATCTCCTTCCCCGAACAAGAACAGTTGGACCAGTACCTTCACCGATTGGAAGAGGCACAGAGAAGAGACCACCGCAGGCTGGGACAATTGCTCGACCTGTTCAGCGTGCACGACCAGATAGGTCCTGGCCTTATCCTCTGGCACCCCAAAGGCGCTGCCATCCGAAACACCGTCGAGACATTCTGGCGAGAAGAGCATCAGAGGAGAGGCTACCAGTTGGTCTACACGCCCCACATCGCCAATGAGAAGATATACCAGGTCAGTGGACACCTGGAGAATTACTCTGAACTTATGTACTCACCAATGGAGATCGATGGGGTGCCTTATCGGGTAAAGCCAATGAACTGCCCCGGACACATCCTGATTTACAAAAGCAGACAGCGAAGTTATCGGGACCTTCCCATCAGATATGCCGAGCTGGGCACTGTCTACCGTTACGAGAAATCGGGTGTGCTTCATGGAACATTGCGGGTGCGCGGGTTCACTCAGGATGACTCCCACATATTCTGCACTGAGGAGCAGTTGTTCGAAGAGATCGTGGGAGTGCTTGAGTTAGTGGAGTTTATGATGAAGACCTTCGGCTACAGCTACCGGGCATACCTGAGCACCCGACCGGAGAAGTCCATCGGCTCTGACCAGGCGTGGGAGAAAGCAACCGCCGCCCTGAAAGAAGTCCTTGAACAATTAGGGATAGACTATGAGATAGACCCGGGCGAAGGGGTATTCTACGGTCCCAAAATCGACATCCAGCTTGAGGATGCTCTGGGTAGGGGATGGCAAGGGCCCACCATCCAAGTGGACTTCAATCTACCCGAACGCTTCGATGTGACCTATATTGGGGAGGACGGAAAAGAGCACCCGGTGGTGATGATTCACCGCACGGTTCTGGGGGCGATGGAGCGATTTATCGGAGGACTGGTAGAACACTACGCTGGTGCTTTTCCGGTCTGGCTGGCACCGGTTCAGGTTATGGTTATCCCTGTGTCTGACAGACAGATGGAATATGCCCAGAAGATCGCCAGCTTCCTCAGTGCCGATTTAATCAGAGTGGAGGTGGAACAAAGAAATGAGAAGATCGGCCGCAAAATCAGAGACGCAGAGATACAGAAGATCCCCTATATGTTGATTGTAGGGCAAAAGGAAATGGAAAACCGAACAGTTGCGGTAAGAAAACGAAGCAAGGGCCATTTGGGAAACCTTAAGTTAGAGCAGTTCCACAGCACCATCTTGGAGGAGATCCAAACCAGAGCGATGGAATAGTATCATTGATTTTAGATATCCGTAGCGGAGGTCTTTAGACCTCCACAATGGCGACCTGAAGGTCGCCGCTACTCATTATCTGGTCTTGGTGTCTTTGTGGCTAAACAATAAAACATGGAGGTGACCGATTATTAAAAGAAGGATACGGATTAATGAACAGATTTCCGTCCCCCAGGTAAGGGTAATCGACTCGGAAGGGACACAGATTGGGGTGATGGATACTCAGGCTGCTTTGAAGTTGGCCTCAGAGCAGGACCTTGACTTAGTTGAGGTCGCACCAAATGCTACTCCTCCCGTGTGCCGGATAATGGATTATGGTAAGTTCAAGTATGAAAGGGAAAAGCAAGAGAAGGAGGCAAAAAAGAAACAGCACGGGCTACACTTAAAAGAGATAAGGATGCGCCCCAAAATCGATGAGCACGATTATCAATTTAAACTTCGTCACTTAAAGGAGTTTCTCTCCAAGCGCAACCGGGTGAAAGTGACCATTATCTTCCGAGGGCGAGAGAATGTCCACAAGGAAGCGGGAGAAAGACTAATGCAACAGATACTGGCGGATGTGGCCGAGTTAGCCTCACTGGATGGATCGGTACGCTCAGAGAGAAATACTCTAATAGCAACTCTGGTGCCAAAATAAACAGAGAGGATACGAATCTATGCCAAAAATGAAGACCAATCGAGCAGCAGCTAAGAGGTTTAGGACAACGGGGACGGGCAAGATAAGACGGAGCCGGGCCTTTGGCAGCCACCTGTTGAGCAAAAAGACTTCCCGGAGAAAAAGAAAGCTGCGGAAGTCCGATTTCGTCAGCTCCTCTGATATGCAGAAGATGAAAAGACTGATATGTGTTTAACAGGGGCAGGACATATCCTGCCCCCTGCCAGTTAGGAAAAGGAGTGAACTATGCCAAGAGTAACTAATAGTGTCGCCTCCAGAAAGAGGCGAAAGAGGGTGTTAAAGGCGGCCCGGGGCTATTGGGGAGGCAGAAGCAGACTCTATCGGACCGCCCGAGAAAGTGTTAACCGGGCGCTGGTCTACGCCTATAGGGACCGGAAACGCCGCAAAGGTGATTTCCGCCGCCTCTGGATACTCCGGATCAATGCCGCCGCCAGACTGAATGGAATCTCTTACAGCAGATTGATCTATGGGTT
>CAZQSC010000044.1:0-15623 GCA_964595705.1 uncultured bacterium
ACTGGTAGCATGATGTATCAAATGGGACATCCTGAGGAGAACCCTGTCGACCATAGTGTAAACACCTTGACAAGATAGGACACTTAATTCTAACTTTCTCTAACACCTTCCAAATTTTTCCCTTCCGAGTTTTTTAACCTTTTTCAAAAGTAATGGATATTCTACATTCTCATAAGCGGAGAGAACAGGAATTAAATTAAGGGTTTAAAAAATAAAGCCTATCCTGTGTCTTCTGATCATGGATAATTCAAAATGGGTAAGATTTGATATATTCTTTCCCTCAACTTTGACTTCACCTGAGGTTGGTTTATCTAAGCATCCTATTAGATTGAGAAGTGTAGTCTTGCCACTGCCAGAGGCTCCTGCGATACAGAGCCACTCGCCCTTCCTAATCTCAAGGTTTATTCCTTTCAATGCCTCAACAATAGTATGTCCCAGATGATAATTTTTAGTTACTTCTCTAACTTCTACTACCGTCTCCATTAGCTATCTCCTCCTTTCAAAAAAGGTCCTTTGTTTTCATTCTAAAACCGTTTTATTTTACTCCAAGAGATGGAAGACAGTTGCCTCCCCTAACAAAAAGCGCTGTTTCGCTCCGCTTCAGCAAGGTCTTTACAGGAGGTGCCAGGGGTTTAACTTTACGAGATAGTTTTGAGATAAAAGAATTTTTTATTGCAATAAGAGGAAATAAATCATATATTGATGAAAAAAGGAGGCCCTGTCATGACAAAGATGACCTTGAGGCAAATCCGGTGGGTTCTTATTGCGGTGCTTATAGCCGTTGGTATCCCATGGAAAACTATTGTTCTTCAGTGTCAAACGGGATCCGCCGTTTGTTCACAATTGGCAAGTGCCGAGCAACGCCGGTCCGTGGTATCCATCATCCGGTCCGACAATTCCAACCTTCCACACCCGAGACCTCCAGACTCCACTCTATCCTATGCACAGATCGAAGACATGGTCAGGTATGCCGTTACCCTTTCCGGAGGGTTGAAAAGAGTAGTCCCCTCGGACAGCGCCTGGATCGTGATCAAACCTAACATCGTCCGCATGTTCCATCCTCCCGCCATCACTGATTGGCGAGTGGTTAAGGCATTAGTGAAGATCGCCCACCAGGCCGCACCTAAGGGAAAGATCACCATTGGTGAAGGGCCACCTACCTGGATGGCCCCAGGTCATCCGGAGGCAGAAGGAATCGAAGTGGATCTCATCGATGGATTTGCAGAGGCCGGCTATCGCCAATTGCTCAAAGATCCGGAGCTCTCCGGCATTGCCCTGGATATCGTCGATCTCAACTTCGACGAAATCTGTGAAGTTTCAGTGCCAGGCGGCGGCAATGCCAGAGAAAAATATTTTCTTCCTAAGACCATCCTCGATTGTGATGTGCTCATCAGCGTGCCCAAGATGAAGATGCACCGAGCGGCCGGGATCACCGCAGGGATGAAGAACATGGTTGGCATCGCCCCGGGACTCAGATACGGCTGGCCCAAAATGATGGGCTTTCCCCCCGGGAGCGGCAATCCGGGACTCCCCCACTCCTGGCCGGTCATAGACGAGATGATCGTCGATTTGAACCTGCTGGCAGGGGTGGACTTCTGCGTGGTGGACGCTATCCTCACCCAGGACCAGAACGAATGGCATGGACCTCCGCTTCGGCTCAACCTAGTCTTAGCTGGAAGCGATGTGGTCTCTGTGGACGCAGTATGCGCCCGAATTATGGGCCTTAACCCGGACGACATCGAGCATCTGACCTTGACGGAAATACTTGGCCTGGGGATCGAGGACCTGGACAAAATAGATGTAGTGGGGGACAGCATTCCTCGTGTTATGCACCGATTCACCCGTTCAGACCGCTGGACAGCGCGCTACGGTCAGGGGAACAGGATCTGGATATTGAGGGGCCCCTTCCGCACCAAGAATTTGCAGCGGGAGTTCATCGACGTCGCTGATCCCCAAGCGGTTCCCGATGAGAACGGCTGGTCCGGGCCCCTCTACTTCGGCCACGACAAGATCGACTTGGCGGCCTACTTCGGAGAACCAACCGACTGTGTGGTGTACGCCTATACGGATTTTGTCACTCCTAAAACCCAACCGGCTGAACTGTGGGTGGGCTCTGACGAGGATATGACCGTGTGGATCAACGGGAAAAAGGTCTATTCTTTTCGGGGCAGACGGAGGCATCGCCTTCCCAATGAAAGAGTTCCGGTGACGATCCCAGAGGGCAGAAATCACCTTCTGGTCAAGATAGGTCAGAGGAGTGGAGAATTCAGCTTCAGCTTAAATATCTGTGAGGTTGAGAAAGAGACACAGTTCGCCGGCAATCGCCTCTTTGGACTGAAGTTCCTATTGCCTCGGGTGGGCAAGCCGCCCCATCCTCTGATGGTGAAAGCTGAGGATTTCGAGGACTACGCCTTCGGGGAAGAGGTGGTGATCGACAAGATAGCGGGCATCGATCCCTTATCGGCGGGCAAAACAGCACCGGAGAAGGTGATCTTGGAGAACGTGCCCAGGCCCAAAGAGGGACTGGAAGCGCTTTCTTGTCTGCAGGCTGCGCTAATTTGTACGGGGGATACGGTGAGCCAGGATTATCTTTTTGGCCTGTCTGGAATGGCGTTCGGATTTAACTACTGCCAGAAACACCCGTGGATGGGGGTCTGGTTCGTCCCTGAGGATCTGCTGCCCATACTCTGCGAGCGTCTGGGCTACTCATATGCCTACAGCTACAATGAGGAGGCCCGAACGGCATGGACCAGGCTGAAAGGCTGGATATCTCAGGGATATCCGGTTATCGTATGGCGTTGGAGATACATTGAACTGGTAGCCGGATATGATGACAAGACTCAAACGGTTTACCTGAAGAGAGGCGAGAAAAAGCCCCAGGATTACTACCCCTGGCCGTGTTTCTCCCGAGAGTGGAGGAGACCCCCGATGTTCGGCCAGCAGATGAAGACCACCGCCCAGTTTATCGTTGGAGATAAGATCCCCGGAAAGGACCCCAAGGAAGGAATCCTGGCCTCTCTTGTCCAGACGATCCGTATAGCGAAAACTCCCTTCATCCCTGTGGCTCAGGACACTTTTACCACTGGCTTTGCTGCCTATGAGCTATGGCTCAAGGAGCTATCCCACGAGGTGGTCTACGATAAGCTCAGCGAGGACGAGCGGAGGCAAATCATCGACTTTGATGGCTACTTCCTACCTAGGGTAGCTCAGAATCGAAAAGCTGCCGCAGTCTATCTCAAAGAGGTCAGCGCTATGTTCGATCAACCCCAGCGACAGCTTCTTCTTCAGGCAGCCGAGCGCTACCAAACGGTGGCAGACCGGCTTGAGGAGATAGTCAAACTGCTTCCACAGGGAGACTGGCGCAAGGCGTTTATTCCCGAGGAGGAGAGAACGAAGTTTGCCCAGCGCAGTGAGGTGGCCCAACTCGTCCGTGAAGCCTATGAGCAGGAGAGAGAAGCTGTGGCGCTGCTGAAGGAAGTGGTAAGGTGAGATTTCCTTTGCCCTATGCGTAGTTCTAAAAATTCAAAGCCATAAGCCCCAAGGAAAGGGGGTAAACATGAGTTTGCCAACCCGGAGATTAGTGCTGGTTATCCCCGTCGTCCTGTGTCTTCTAACAATCCATAGCTTTGTCTTCGCCGATGAAGAGGATCTGGGGTCCTATGTGATGAGGGCAGCCCCGCTGGGGGATACGCCACCGCCCAGGATTGACGGTAGGCTGGACGATCCTGCCTGGGCGAAGGCAATCCCGGTCAGCGGATTTATTCAGAAGGAGCCCAATCCCGGACAGCCCGCCTCGGAGGACACCGAAGTCCGGATCGTATACAGCAGGACGCATCTATATGTGGGAGCCCGATGCTACTCTAAGCCGAACAAGATTGTCAAGTTCCTTACCCGCCGGGACGAGGCTTACTCCTCAGATGCTTTCGCGGTGTTCATCGACAGCCGCCACGATCACCGCACAGGCTACAAATTCGCCTGCAATGCCCTGGGAGTTCAACAGGATTCTTACCGATACAATGACGACTGGAAGGATATGAGCTGGGATGGATTCTGGAGGTGCGAGACCTCCATTGACAGCCTGGGATGGGTCGCTGAGTTCGAGATCCCCCTGAACAATCTTCGTTTCCCCAACAAGAAGAAGCAGGTTTGGGGGATCAACTTCGAGCGCTGGTTCCGATATGGGGAATCCACATCCTGGAAGCCCATCAGCCCGGATGAAGGCAAATGGAAGATGTCCAACCTGGGTCATCTTGTGGGGATTGAGGACATCCGGCAGGGGAAGCACCTGGAGATCTATCCCTATACGACCACCTGGATGTCCCAGAGTCAGAAGCAGAAGGCAGTAGGAAGAGCGGACTTCGGCTTCGACATCAAGTACGGCATCACCACCAATCTGAGGGCCAACCTCACCATCAACCCCGATTTTGCTCAGGTGGAGGCAGACCGTCTGGAGATCAACCTCACCCGCTTTCCTACCAGGTTTCCAGAGAAGCGGCCCTTCTTTATGGAGGGCAACAGTGTCTTTGCTACGCCCTTAGAGCTATTCCACAGTAGGAGGATTGGGAGCAAAGGAGACATCATCGGGGCAGCCAAGCTGAACGGCAAGATAGGTGGATATATCCTGGGCTTCATAGGAGGGCAGACTGGCGATTGGGACTACCTCGGGCTCCAGAGAAAGGAGAAAGAGAAAGAGGAAGCACTGTACTCCGTCTTCCGGGTCAGCAAAGATATCTTCCACAACTCCAATCTGGGGGTTCTGATGGCCACCAAGGATTGGGAGGACACTTACAGCCGAGTAGCAGGCATAGATGCCAGGTTGAGTTTCCTGGGCAATTGTGTCGCTTCGGGGCAAATCGCCCAGGCCTGGAAACCTCACCTCTCCGGGAACGAGAGAGCCTACACGTTCAAACTCGAGCGAAGGACCGATCTGTTCAGGGCGGAGATCACCACCGAGCGCATAGAACCGGAGTTCGATGCCAACGCCACGGGGTACATCCGGAAGGAGGATCATCGGGGGAGGAGAAGCGCGGACTTCGAGATGGAGTACCGACCACGGACGCAGGCTTTGGGATTAAAACAGATATTCGTTGGCTATGAGGGAAGCCTGTCCCAGGACCTGTATACCGACGCCTACTTCACCAATTGGAAGGAGAACAACCCTAATCTCTCCATTAGTCCGGAATTCGATGAGGATCTGGTAAGCTGGTGGCATAATACTTAGGTAGGCCTGGACTTCCGTCCCGATTTATTGCTAAGCGGCTTTTGGATCTGGTATGACTGGGGAAAGAGGGTGGAACTGACCGATGTTTACAATGCCAGAACCTTTGGCGTATGGATAGGTACTCCACGCCACCGATCTATGTATGTCAACATGTCTTTCAATTCGAGCGATTATTACAACTTCTCACAAAAGTATGTGGGAAACAACAGGTCTTTTAGCCTGTGGAGCACGGCCCGCCCAAACGATCATTTGGAGCTGGACCTGGATATCAATTATGTTCAGAGCTTCGACCCGGAAGGAGACACAGACGGCCGCTTTTGGACGGGTTCTATCCGAACAACATATCTGTTCAACAAGGATGTGTTCTTAAGAATCTTCGCTCAGACGGGACTCAGCCGTACATACTACGATCAAGACCAGACCCACCGGACGTATTTGGTAAGCGGGTTGTTGGGATGGGAATTCCTCCCCAGGAGCAATCTGTTTCTGGCCTACAACGAGGACGGGAGTGCTTCGGATGGGCACTTCAAGTTGAACAACAGGGCCTTGGTGGTCAAGGTCTCCTATCTTTTGAGCCTGTAAGGGTCTGTTCATAAAATCTACTGAGCCCAGGATAACAACCCTCCCACAGGTTTGGACTCTGCGGGAGGTGAGGCTCTCTATCGGCGTCTGGAGCCGTCCCCTACCTTCCTTTTTAAGGCAGAAAAGAGAAAGAATAGAATCTCCTGTGCCATGAACTTAGCGCCTTGCGGGCGGGCCTTTATGAATTTTTAGTCCCAAAGAGAGATCAAATTTAAAATGTAAAGATTAAATATCAAAGTTACATATCAAAATGCAAAATCATCTCTTGTCTTTAAGCGTTAAGATGCTTGAGGCAAAGATATTGGCAATCTCCTCCCGTTCTTTTAGAAGCTGTTCTTCGCTTGAGCTTCTTTTTAAGTCTTAATATGTCATTTACCATGTTGACTTTTGATTTTTGATATCTCTCTCAAGTTGGTTGACTGTAAATATAAGCTTCTAATAATCAAAGAGAAATAATAGAAATTTCTATACTATAAATCTGTGTTGAGCTCTCAAATGGAGGTGGATGATGAGCAAGATCATCAACAGGCATTGGCTCTGGCTGGTTGTCGGGCTGGCTGTAGTCCTGTTTGCAATCGCAGATGTGTGGCAGGCCGATCGCACCCGGCTGACCCGGCCATTCCTTCCCTCGGGGGTAGTAGCCTATCCAAGGTCTCGGTCCGTGGTGGCCATCGTGGGCTCGGATGACGAGGACCTCTCCCTACCTGTTTCTCTCACAGTGAGGCCTGAATACGCCGATGATCCCCATAACGATATTGAGGCCCGTCTGAACAAGGAACAGATCGAGGAGATGGTATACAAGGCGTTGAATTTAGATACGTCCGAACAGTCCATCCGGGCGGTGGTAGAGCCTGGTGATTGGGTGGTAGTCAAGCCCAACATCGTCACCTGTCCCGATGGAGAGAACATCCACACTGCATACGGACAAAAGAGCTGGAGCAGGGGGACCAACAGGGGCCAGGACCACTGGGGCCAGAACACCGACCTGCGGGTGGTGCGGGCAGTGATTAAATACCTGATCGAGGTAGACGGCGACGCCAGTCGCATCACCATCGCCGAAGGGGGTGCTGAATGGCACACCATAGAAGAGCGACCCCAACAAGAACACGACGGCTGGACAGCACGCTGGGAGCCCTTCGACAGCCTGAGCTACACCGATGTCGTCGCCGAGTTCCAGGATAACACCCAGGGTATTATAGTGGACATTGTGGACTTAAACTACGATGACTATGTGGACAAAGACGGAACCGCCTATCCGTGGACGAACCACAATCCCGGCGGAGAGCCGGTCCCTGTGCCCGATCCCAACGGCACGGGGATAACCTGGCTTCAGCGGGAAGAGGGATATTATGTGTCTAAGACCCTGTTAGAGTGTGACAAACTTATCAACATTCCAGTGATGAAGACCCACAACATCCCAGGGGAGACCACTATCTTCAAAAACTATGTGGGGACATATATGCAGAGCGCCTACGGCACCGATTGGGGCAAAGGAGGGGTACATGCCTATGGTAATGAGAAAGTCCCCCTTGGTTTTATGGATTTATTCTCCTATCGGCCCACGGATTATGCAGTGGTAGAGGGCATCTGGGGGGTAGAGGGCAACGGCCCCCAGACCGGCGATGACATCAAACTGAACGTGATCGTAGCCGGAGGCGATCCGGTGGCCACTGAGGCAGTGACGGCCCAGATTATGGGGTTTAATCCCTATGACATCTATCACCTGCATCTTGCGGCAGCAAAGGGGTTCGGCACCTGGGATATGAATCAGATTGAAGTAGTCGGGCGCTCCATTCAGGAGGTGCGACGCCCCTTCCGCAAACCGGACAACTGGATTTTGGGGCCAATGGGGATTACCCGCTGGCTGGTAAACGGTCCGCATGAGGGGACTTCGCTGGATGTGGACTACTTAGATGGGGAGACCACAGTGGCTCCCAGGGAAGGCGATGTAACCGCCGGTCATACCTGGCAGGTGGCTGAATGTGACCTTCGTGACCACTCCACCCTGTCGCTGGGAGAAGGCAGCGGGATGGTCAACTACGCCTTCACCTGGGTCCAGTCCGACAGTCAAACAACAGTGCGGCTGGTCGCCGAAGGCGATGACCAGATCAAGATCTGGCTGAACGGAGAGCCGGTGGCAGGCAGTGGGGCATCCACCATCAACGAGTCAGTCACCCTGGAAGAAGGCATAAACGCCCTGTTAGTGAAGGTACTTAATACGACAGGAAATAGCTCTATAAAGGTCGGATTCCAGGACGACGACCAGAACACCCCTCTAGGCATCCAGTATATGCTGGTCCAACCCCTCACGGCCGTCGAAGAACCGGAGGGGTCGAAACACTTTGGCTTTAAGCTGTCCCAGAACTATCCCAACCCGTTCAACGCCAGCACCTGGATCTGGTTCCAATTGGCCCGGTCTGGTCCTGTCAACTTAACTATCTACAACATCGCCGGCCAGAAGGTCAGAACCCTGGTGGATAAGAACCTGCCTGCGGGCATTGGCTACAGCTCCTGGTGGAACGGCAAGGATGACAGGGGAGAGGATGTGGCCAGCGGGGTCTATCTGTACCGATTGACTTCCCACGGCCAGACCGTGACACGCAAGTTGGTGCTGATGCGATAGGCAGGGGTGACTGGCAACGTATCTCGTTGTGGGAACCATCTTGATGCACTGACTGGAGAGTGCTGGCTATGAGTGTTATACCCCAGATGCTCAGTTGGCTGAGCGTCCAATTCCATAGCCTGCTGTACAGATTTGAGGACACCTATACGCAGGCAATCCTTGGCGCAACTTGGGATATGTTCTCTGGGTTGTGGTACTACGTGGTCATTGGCATATTCGTCACCACTTTTGTATCCCTCTATCTGCCTCGCCAGAGATTAAGCCTGCTGTTGAGCCGCTGGGGCACTTTGTCAATTATCCTTGCCTCGTTTTTGGCGATAGTATCGCCTCTTTGTACCCCGGCAGTCATCCCGCTTGTAGCCGGTCTTCTGGCTGTGGGCCTTCCCGCACCGCCTTTGATTGCCTTTTTGGTTGCTTCTCCTCTAATGAACCCCATCCTGTTTGCTACGACAATGGGGGCAATGGACATAGAGATGGCACTGGCCAGGGCAATCAGCGCTTTGGTGTTGGGCATATCTGCGGGATTGATCATCCAGATGTTAGTTTCTCAAAAGAGGTTAAGTTTCTTAGATCCTGTTAATAAACCTCCTGCTGCTGATCCCAAGAGGTGCCCCGCTGAGAAGGGAATATCATCACGGAACGTACTTCCTCAGCTTCGAAACTTCGGGTATGAGTCCGCCCATCTGGGTGGCTTTGTCGGCAAGTACTTTCTGTTGGGGATAGTCATAGCAGCGATCGTGCAGGTGATGGTGCCCGGGAGGTGGATAGTTCAGGCACTCGGCGCTCGGCACTGGCACTCGGTCGCACTTGCCGTTCTGTTAGGGGTCCCGCTGTATACCTGTGGTGGGGGGACTATCCCGGTAATTATGGTGCTGTTGAAGTTAGGTATGGATAAAGGGGCGGCCCTGGCCTTCTTTATTGCCGGCCCCGCGACCAAGCTCTCCACCGTTCTGACGCTGAAGGCAGCGCTGGGGGGCAAACTGCTCCTGTTCTATTTAACCCTCACTCTGGGGGGAGCAGTGTTGTCCGGCCTTATCTTCGGAGCAGTGAAATAGCCCAGATAGTCGGTCACCATTGCTTACGCCTCTCGGCCCTGTTTCTTTTCTCCCTCAGACAAAAATAACAAACGGCCTGCGGCCGTTTGTTCTGGCGGGGTAGACGAGACTTGAACTCGCGACCTTCGGCGTGACAGGCCGACGCTCTATCCGACTGAGCTACTACCCCGCAATAGCTTTCATACTAAGTACATTCAAAATCTGGGAAAAGAACAGAGTCTACTAAGCCAATGGCACCCCTGCGAGGACGTGAAGCGTAAAACGTGAAAATGTCTCCAATCACGTTTCATGCATTACGTTTCCCGCCGAGCCGTGCAATGAGCCAAGGTATAGTGGTGATACTTTCTCCCAGTTTTCACGCGCGTTTAGTATAATCTAACAAATCTATCTCGACTTGTCAACCGAAATATTATAGTTCAGCCACCCTTTGGTAAAAATCCTCTAATCCCTCATCAGAGTCTATAGGAACCACAGGTATCCCTGCTTCTCTGGCGGCATAACGAAGCTCGGCAGTGAAGTCTCCTGGGATGGCACTGTAATGATTAGAACCTGCAACTCTGGTCAGCTTCGCTGGGTCAACTCCCAGACTTATGGCGATGTGAGGCCACATCCGACCCCATTTGATCCTCTCTCTGATTTGGGAAGTGATCTCAAGCGACTCACCTAAGCCCATCTGGAAGAAATATTGGCCTCGGATTCTGATCAGGCGGGCAACTGTCAGTGGGCCCGGCTGTCCATCATAGCCCACCGCACCTCCTGCCGCACCTTGACATTGACCTTTTATCCTCACATAAGGCAGCACCTTTGAGGCCTGATTTGAATTCCGGGCGTAATAGACCGAGCTGCCCCCGCAGTTGGAGATGATCAGATAGTCCTTACCCACATATTTCAGGTCGCCGAACAGGGCAGGCACCCCAGCAGAAAGATTGGCCAGCAGAGCAGAGGTTAAAAGTCCCTTAATATCCCCTTCACAGACGGCAGAGACAATCCGGCGTTCTCCCTCGTTGTCCTCTCCAAAAGGCAAAAAGGAAGGCAACAGACAGGCAGTAACCCCATACTCTTCCGAGAGTTCTGGTTGGCACCTCACCGAAACCCCCACTATCCTCTCCTCCCCAAGCTCCTGCAGTCTGTCCCGGGCAGCAAGATAAAGGGCTATCTGTCTGCGCAGCAGCTGCTCGCTGAGCATAGTCTCATCGTAACTGATCTGAACCCTGTTCTCATTGAGCCAAGTCAAGAAGGCATTGATCCTGCTGGGTGGCATCTTTTCTGCTCGCCTAATCAGAATGTACTGTCCTTCGGTGAGAATATCACCAACCAGGAAGGACTTCAGTCTGGGGATGTCGTCCTGAAGGTGTTCCATTCGCAGACAGTAGGTTCCTCCCCACAGAAGCAGCGAGCTTCTCTTCAGCCTCTCTAGGGCGGTCACCCCCCTGACCCACTTCACCAGAGTGGATTTATCAGCTAAGATCCTTTCGTGGGTGAGAGCGTGACGGTTAGGAGCCTCCTCCCAGAGGGAAGCGCCAGTGGCGCTGATATTGGTTGCCCCCGCCCAGGTAGGGTCGTCCTCAGTGAAAAGAGAAACTGGCAGATTAAGCTCTCTTGTGGCATAGAGAGGCAGCATCGGCTCGGTCCAGTGCCAACAGCCGATGACCAAGGCCTCTATCCCCTCACTGCGAAGTCGCCGGACGGCTTCCTCCACCTCGGCCATCTTTCTTAACCCAAAATATTTGTCCCCAGCGCTTCTCATTTCAGAAAGAGGGTCTACTACACTAACCCTGTTTCGCTCCAAATAGCTTCGTAGCTCTCTGTGTCTGTCTTGGATGTAATTCTCCCGTTGAGACACAAAGGCAGTCGTCTCCCGGGGCTCAGTAAACGATAAAATACCAACCTTAGGACTCTCAACCGGCACAGTCTTTCCTCCAACTTAAATTACAGACTTCTCTCCGCCCCAGGCAAGCACACAGGGATCGTCCCTACATCTCAATCTCAACCTCGCTATGAGCTTATAAAAACACTATGAACGCTTAAGCGTCTTTCTGGGGGGAGAACCTGCCAATGCTTCTGCTGTGCTGCTCTGGTTCCTTCTCTCAATTAGCCACTGCTGAACGGAAGAGAGTATATTGAACATCGTCCAATACAGAACCAGTCCAGAGGCAAACTTAAGAAACATAAAGGTAAAGATGGTGGGCATAAGGTAGACCATTGCTTTCTGTTTGGGATCTTTCACTGTCATCTTCTGCTGGATGAACATAGTGGCTCCCATCAGCAAGGGAAGAACATAGTAAGGATCAGGCTGAGAAAGATCCTGTAGCCAAAAGATGAATTTCGCCTGCCTCAGCTCAATGGTAGTACGAAGAAGATTGAAAAGAGCAATAAATATTGGAAATTGTAGTAACATAGGAAGGCAGCCCCCTGCCGGGTTCACATGGTGCTCCTTATAAAGCTTCATTATCTCCATGTTAAGTCTTTGCCGGTCATTTTTGTACTTCGCCTGCAAGGCAGCCACTTTGGGCTGAAGCTGCTGCATCCGGGCAGTAGCTATATAACTCTGTTTGGTTAACGGGTAGACAACAAGCTTTATTAACACCGAGAAGATGATAAGCACAACCCCATAATTGGGAATAACCTTGTGAAGATAGAGAAAGATCCAGAAAAACAGCTTGGCAAACCACCGGATGACCGGCCAACCCCAGTCCATTATCTTCTCCATCCCTATATTGTACTGCTTTAACCTGGGATATTCTATGGGCCCCAAGTACAGCCCGTTCTCAACCTGGTCTCCGATCAAATCACTTTGGAAGAAGAAATCATAGGTTTTGCTCAACTCTCTCTCTTCTCCCCATATAGTCACTTCCCCTTCCCGCCCGTCGACAGGGATGAGGGAGACCAGAAAGTACTTGTTTCTGACTCCCACCCAACTGAGTCTGCCGCTTAAGGGGGTTTTGTTTAACTGTCTCTTTGCTTTAACTCCATGACTGTCAAATCTCTCCAACTCTTTCCCCATATAGGTACAGACCTTGGTGTAGCGAAGATCCTCTTTTAGATTGGGCTCATTGCTCGCAATCCCCCCCTTCCATCCCACCCGAACCTTAGTTTTAGGGTCAAACCCGATGAACCTGATGGTTGCCCCCAGTAAGTATTTCCCCTGCTCTATGGTAAACTGCTTCTCAATTTTCTTCCGCCCACCTAAGTGGGCCACAAATGTGATTTTCTCCTCCGGGGTTAGCCTATTTTTATCCGGCAAAAACTGTAGTTCGGATACGTCTACCATTCCATTGCCTTCATTGAAAGAAAGAGTGAGCCCTTCTGCCCCTGGGGGCATTAACTTCGCCTCTTCTACCCTCTTTGCCTTAGAATCCCCAGTCCGGTAGAAGTGCTTCAGCCTTAAGTCTACTATAATCCCCCCCTTGGTGCTAATCTGTCCGTGCATAAGATCGTTTTCAAAGGGGATGTTGCGGGGTACAAACTCCTGTTTCTGAACAGTTGCAATCTCTTCTGTCTTTGGGGTAACAGGAGACCTTCGGTGGGTTGTTGCCGAGGGGGCCTCGCCTTGGCGACGCCCTGCTGCTGCCTTTTGGCCCTCCAGGGCTCTCCTCTGCTGCTCAGTAAGAAAAAACCGCTGATATATCGGACCCCATAAAATAATGATCAACCCAATGAGCACAAAAGCCAATAGGGTTCTTTTATCCATTCAAATCTCCTTCCGGCTCGGCAATAGGATCATATCCCCCAGGGCAGAGGGGATGGCATCGCAGAATCCGCCTTATAGACAGAACTCCCCCCTTCAGCAGCCCAAACCTCTGCAAGGCCTGTATGGAATAAGTGGAGCAGGTTGGGGAAAAGCGGCAATTAGTTCCTAAAAGCGGAGAGATAAGGGATTGATACCCTTTAATTATTAAGATAAATATTTTAGTCATTTAAACGGTCAGCTTTTTCCGTCCCTTTCGCCTTCTACGGTTAATTATCTCTCTTCCTTCTGGAGTGCTCATTCTGTTGCGAAAACCGTGCTTATTGTGTCTTTTACGGTTACTGGGCTGAAAAGTCCTTTTCATCTGTCTCCTCTCAAAATATAAGTTGAAAAATTTAAGGTTAGCTCAGAAATGTACTAAAACCTAAAGGTCTGGCAGTAATACCTTGAGATGCCAAAAGTGAATGGACACTGCGGCCAGAGTGCTTCAGCACTTTTAGAAATAAATTAAAATTCTAAACTTCGAGTCAATTTTATCGATTCGGCAGGTCTATCTGAGAGGCAATTAATAGAATACTCTCCGAATTTTTATGCCACTAAATATAGACCCTTGGCTTGATTTTGTCAAGTCTTTTGCTATGTTTGGCGAAAAAGGAGCTTAGGCTATGATTATTAGAGTCTTATTAATAAGTAGTGGAAGGGAGGTGGAAAAAACTGCTTGACTTTCAGGTGAAAGTGTATTAAATTTTATTTAAGCTGTGGCGGGACTAAACCATTGATATTTTGGCGTCTTGTAGAAAGGATCGCAGATGTTGGGCCGTGAAGAGACTGAGGAGTTCTGGGCGAGATGTCTTTTGCGGGCAGAGGCTAAGATGCCTCGGCAAAGCTTCGAAACCTGGCTCCGCCCTACCCGTCTGCTTCACTTAGATAGCAAGATAGCCTTGATCGAAGTACCCAGCTCCTTTTTCGCCGAGTGGTTGGAACAACACTATCTTCCTTTGATCCAATCCGTTATTTTCGAACAGAGCTCCTTATCCCCTCAGGTTTCCTTCTCTGTAGCCAAAACAGTAGAAGAGAGAGAGCCACCACCTATCGTTTCGCCTGAGCCTTCCACCAGTGCTCAAAAAGAACAATCTTCTGACTCTACTGCTCCTCTGTTTAATCCCCGCTATACCTTTGACACCTTTGTGGTGGGTAAAAGCAACCAATTCGCCCACGCGGCCTCCCTTGCTGTTGCCGAATCGCCAGGGAGTGCTGGTTTTAACCCTCTGCTTATCTACGCAGGGGTTGGCCTGGGGAAGACCCATATCCTCCAGGCTATAGCGCAGTACTGCCTTAGCCGAGGCAAGGCTAAAAAAGTGAATTATGTTTCATCGGAGAAATTTACTAACGACTTTATCCATTCAATTCAGAACAATAACGTTACAGAGTTTAATAAAGTATATAGAAGCTCTGATGTGCTGTTAGTGGATGATGTCCACTTCTTTATCGGGAAAGAGAGCACTCAGGAGGCTTTCTTCCATACATTTAACACCCTTCATCAAAATGGAAAACAGATTGTATTGAGTTCTGATAGGCCTCCCCATGAATTAAAAGGTCTGGAAGAACGCCTTATTTCCCGCTTTCAGTGGGGACTGGTCACCGATATCCAGCCGCCAGATTATGAAACGAGGGTGGCTATTCTACGCAAGAAAGCAGCATTAGAGGATATCCAACTCCCTGAAGAGGTTATCTTCTTTATTGCTAAGAATGTCACCTCTAACATTCGTGAACTGGAAGGAGCCTTAATAAGACTGCTCGCTTACTCCTCCATAACTGGAGAGGATGTCTCCTTGGACTTAACCTCAAAAGTACTTAAAGATATTATTAAATCTTCCTCTAAGAACATTAACATTGAATCTATACAGACAGAGGTCTCAAAATTTTACAATATCCCTGTAGACTTAATTATAAGCAAAACACGAAGAAAAGAGATAGTAACCGCTCGTCAAGTGGCTATGTATTTAGCTAAGATATTAACTAACAGTTCTCTTAAAACAATAGGACTCCATTTTGGAGGCAGAGATCACAGCACCGTCATCCACTCTTATCAACTTGTAGAACGCCGGAAAAAAACAGATAAAGAGTTTAATCGTGAGATAAACAATATTATCTCAAAAATTAAAGGGGTTTAAAAATATCAGGGTGGTGAAGAGGATTTTGCTTGCTCAAAAACTGTGAACCAGGGTTCACCTATTTTTATTCTCCTCAATAGTGAGGCGTTCGGAAAGACTATGTTTTAAAAATTAGCAGATATTAAGATGTTTTGCACAACCTTTTAGTATGTTTAATTATTTAATAAAGATTAAATTGCCTAAATATTAAAATAGTTATCCACTGTTATTATATTAGTATTACATGTATATAGATAAAGAAAAAGATCTTTCTGAAATGTGTTAATTATGGAGGTAATTT
>CAZQSC010000045.1:0-15590 GCA_964595705.1 uncultured bacterium
ACTATTCTTCCCGATGAAGGAGGCAGGCCGATTAAACTGGATCTTAGCCATAACTCGGGACACGTTATGGCTGGCCGCATACAACTTCAAGTTGTAGATTTGGACAAGGACGGAAAACTTGATATCATCTACGGGAAAATTGATAGCAGATACGGTCCTGGTCGGGGAAGAATAAAATGGCTGCGAAATGTAGGCACAAACAAAAATCCTTTTTTCCGCAAAATGGGTTATATTTACAGAAATGGTTGGCCGCTGGTCGGTTCTACCCATACTCCCTCGCCCTGTCTGGCTGACCTTGATAAAGATGGGGAATTGGAGATGCTGATCGGATGCGATGCTGGAGCCGTCCTCTATCTTGACCATGATGAGTTTTATTACCAAAGTCAGTCGAAAAATGGAGAAGAAAGCAGGACCTCAAATTAAAATTGGGCTGAACAACAAGGGCAACTAAGAAGCAAGAAGGAGAAAAAGAGCAGATGAGAGCTGCCATAAGCACAGGTTTTGATTACAGCATTCCCTTTGCCCAAACGGTCTCGTTGCTCAAAAGGGCGGGATTTGAAGTGATCTCTCTGGGAAGTGAAACGAAACATTCAGGATACTTCACTGTTGAAGGAAGGGCAAGAATAAAGAGATTGACCAGAGAGAACGGCTTGGAGATCGATTCGATTCATTCTCCAGGGCCCGGATGGCGACTGTCGTCGTTGGACGAGGAGGAACGTCGGGAGGCCATCCGCCAATGCCGGATAACAATTGATGCCGCTTGTGATCTTGGCGTTGAGACGGTGGTGACCCATATGGTAGGCAGTGCCCTGGGAGAGAATCATCTGGACAGGATGATCGACCGAGCCAAAGTCAGCGTAGAGAGACTCTCCAGTTATGCCTTAAAGCAGGGCGTCAGAATAGCATTAGAAAACGAAGAAATGCAGTATGCCCAGAAGCTTTTAGCTTCAATCCTGAACGAATTCACCGAAGATCACATTGGGCTTTGTTATGACTCCAGCCATGAGATCTATATAGGAGAGTGTTTCCAAATATTAGAAGGTTTCGGCCATCGGCTTTTCACCACTCATATTAGTGACGGTCGGGAGGGGAAGAAGTTTCACCTGCTTCCCTATGAAGGAAACATCGATTGGGACCGGTTCAAGACCGTTTTCCTTAGACTGGATTATTCGGGGAATCTTCTGTTAGAGCCTGCGATAAAGTACTCTAAGTTCAAGGATCCTGAGGTGTTCCTGGCGGAGGCCGAGGGGCGTACGGAGAAGTTGCTACAGCCACCGTCGGGACTCTGATTGAAGGATGGAATAGATCTCAGACCGATTCAGGTACTATCGTCGTGCGCAGTTGAAATTTCCCGTCGTCGTTGGTGAGCATTGAGACGGGGAAGAAAGCTATGTCTAAGTAAGAGAAGAGTGATGAGATGGGATTCACCTCATTAGATAGCAGGCATCGAACAGGGTTCATCGACATTTCCATCCACCAAGAGAATCTCCCCGGTGTGTGCTATACCTCTGGTTTGACTATCTTCGACGAAGTCTTGGTTGACGAACGTCTTGTCGGTCGCTACTGGTCCGCCACCGGTTACGTCGCCAGGGAAAGCACGGCCAATGCTGTGCTTGAATGGCCAAAGGCGATTTCCTTCCTTCTGGAGATTGACGGCCAGGAGTTGAACTACGGCTGGGAATTGGTGGACATCCGCGAACTTCGGCCTGCCCGCCGGGGAACGCGGGAATCAGTAATTGAACTTGTCCACCGTTTCCGACCTGTCAAGGTTAGAGTTCATATGCGGCTTGATGGCACACCTGTGATAACCCGCTGGTTGGAGGTCACCAATACCTCGGAAAGGCCAGCGGCCCTGGGCCGGATTTGCCCCTGGTCAGGGTTGCTTAACCGCTCCAGCGCATTTCCGGGTAAGTCGGTCTATAAACTCGGCTACTTTGTCGAGCAAGACTGGGGTAGGGAAGGAAATTTTCAGTGGCAGCCCCTTCCCCGCGGTATATTCCGAATTGAGGGTTCACAGGGGAAATCCGGTCACGGTGCACCTTTCTTTATCCTCAGCAATGAGGAGACCGGCGAGCACTTTATCGGTCATCTTGCCTGGTCAGCCAACTGGGGCATCGAGTTCGACTATCAGCAGCCGTTGGATGGCGGTGAGAGCAACCTTTTCTTTAAGGCCGCCCCTCAGGCACCGAGCCCGCAGCGGATAATTGATCCGGAAGAGACCATCAACAGCCCCGAGATGCACCTCGGTCACCTTTTTGGCGATTTAGACACCTGCGTACAAGCTATGCACACCCACTTACGCCGCAGTGTTCTTCTGCTACAGCCATTAGACCGTCCCAGTCCGGTGATCTATAATCACTGGGGTTATCAGCGACACGAGATGACTGAAGAAGGTCTCCGCCATGAGATTGACCTGGCGGCGGAGCTTGGGTGCGAGCTTTTTGTGGTGGATGCGGGCTGGTTCGGCAATGTTGGCACGACCTGGAAAGATTATGTCGGCGACTGGGAATGCGGTGATCGTATCCCCCATGGCCTGGAGCCGGTCTTCGGCTATGCCCGGCAGAAGGGTCTACTCTGCGGGTTATGGATGGAGGCCGAACGCGCCGGTCTCCATTCGAAACTCAGGCAGGAACATCCAGAATGGATCGTAACCCGCTATGGCAAACCAATGGAGGGCGGCGACCTCAACCTATCTATCCCTGAAGTGAAAAAGTGGCTTGAAGAGAAGATCGTCAGCGTAATCAAACGCTATGAGCTTGACCTCTTCCGTTTGGACTACAATACCTCACCTAAGGAAGGAGGACAGAACCTGCGCGACGGTTACCTCGAAAATCACCTCTGGCGAAACGTCGAGGCTGTTTATGAGATTTTCGACAACATTCACCGGCGCTTTCCGAGACTGCTTCTGGAGAACTGTGCCAGTGGCGGCGGCCGTACCGATATCGGACTGGTGAGTCGTTTCCACCACACCTGGATCAGCGACTGGCAGATTGCCCCCCGTTCCTTCCGCATCTTTAACGGGATGAGTATGGCTCTGCCTCCCGAGTACGTGGACCGCAACTTCGGCAGTGGACAGAACAGCCACACCCGAGCTGACCTGGATTTTCAATGCCGTTCCTGTATGTTCGGACATCTCACTGTGACTGGTGTGTATCCTCTGGGGGCAGTGCCGAACCCTGAACAGATCAGCCGCATCAAACACCATCTGGATATCTATAAGAACTTCATCCGCCCTTGGCAGCGAACCAGCCGTATCTATCATCATACTCCGGTATTTGAAGGTCAAGACCCCCGTGGTTGGGGGGTATTGGAATTGGCGAGCGAGGATCGAACCCGGGCGATAGTGGGTCTCTTTCGTCTGGGCGGTCCGGCTGAAGGGGAATATCTATTGCGACTGCGGGGGCTGGATGAGGGACGAACCTACCGCGTTCTCTTCGACAACAGCGGTCACACAGTTAGGGTGAGTGGCTATGTGCTTATGCACCAGGGGATGACTATTGCTCTGGATTGCCCGCTCATCAGCGAGTTGCTGATCATCGAAGAGGCATAACTCGCCTGATACGGCGGAGGTGCTTTCTCCCAGTTTCCACTTGCAGGAGAACCCAGTGTCCTACTTTCGAATCCGCTGCACAGAGGTCTAATTTTATAAAAAATAATTTCAGGAAAATATGGAGGTAAAAAGGTGGACAGATCTCGTGATAAAGAAGAAGTGTTCAACGTACGCAAGTACGGAGCGATAGAAGATGGTAGGGCAAAAGAGACAGCGGCTATTCAAAGGGCCATCGATGCCTGCCAGACAGCAGGTGGAGGCACGGTCTATTTCCCCTCTGGGAACTATTTGTCGGGAAGTTTACATTTAAAAAGCAATGTCACACTCCACCTTGATTCAGGCGCTACGATTTTGGGGAGCAAAGATCAAGCTGATTATGATCCCTATGAAAAATTGGATTACAACCCCGATACAGATGAGGAGGAGGCCTATTTTCATTATAGTCTCATTTGGGGCGAAAACGTTCACCATGTTGCGGTAGTAGACACCGGCACAATTGACGGGAACAGAGACCAGAGAGGTGGTCCCAAACCCATTGCTTTGAAAAAGAGTCAGCAAATCACGATTCGAGATATTACCATCAAGAACAGCCCCAATTATACCATCAGCCTTTTGGGTTGTGATTATGTGAACATCGATGGGGTTACCATTCTTAACGGCTATTCCGATGGGATAGACCTTGACTGCTGCCACAACGTTCGCATCTCCAACTGCCACATTGAATCCTGGGACGATGCCATCGTTCCCAAGAGTAGCTTTGCTTTAGGATACAAACGCACATGTGAGAACATTACCGTCACCAACTGCCTGCTGAGCACAAGCTGCAATGCCTTCAAACTGGGTACCTGTTCGTACGGGGGATTCAAGAATATTGCATTTAGCAATTCCGTGATCTTCAATCCATCTGAAGGAAAACAGCATCCCATATCTGGAATCTCACTGGAGACAGTAGACGGTGGGTTTGTGAATGGAATCGTTGTTTCGAACATCTCAATGCAAAATGTGAGCACACCGATATTCCTTCGATTGGGCAACCGAGGAGGATGGAAAGGCGGCATAAAGAACCCCGTTCCAGGAACACTTAGGAATGTCTCCATTGTTAATGTTGTGGCGACCGGTGCTTCATTGGCCTGTTCGATCACCGGATTGCCCGGTCACCTGGTTGACGGCGTTACCCTGGACAATATTAGGATATTGTATAAGGGCGGCGGCAAGAAGGATCCAGCTCAAGAGGCGGTTCCGGAACATCCGGCAAAGTATCCTGAAGCGAATATGTTCGGTGAACTTCCTGCATACGGATTCTATTGTCGCCACGCCCGCAATCTGAAGCTCCGCAACGTTCAAGTCCAATGCGAAACGACAGATGAACGCCCTGCACTCATTTGTGAAGATGTGGAGAATTTACAGCTTGACGGATTCGACGCCCAGAGTGTCGCTGGTGAGGGACCCATGATAAGGTTAAACCAAGTCAGGGGAGCCTTTATCCATAGTTGTCGTGTCCCCTCGGGAACGGGGACTTTTTTGTGGTTGGAAGGTAACACGACAGAAAAGATAAAACTTATCAACGACGATACTATCAGTTCATTGGAGGCGGAGGTATGACTTCTCGCCAACGGGTGATGAAAGCACTGCGATTTGAAGAGCCAGACAAGGTCCCTGTGACCCTGGCCTATGAGACACCGGAGGAGATTTGTCACAAATATGGCAGGGAGGAGTTTATAGGGAAATTCCGGAATGATGTCCTGGCAGTCCACTTCAGACCGGCTGAGCCTTCTCCGATCATTCGTAAGCGCTATCTCAAAGACATTCCCGATTCTGCTCAGATAGACCAGTGGGGCAGGGCAACGGCTCCCAGCTCCACAGGACAATCCTATCAGGTGTTCAGTCCCCTGGCGAATGTGACCCGGGCCACCGAACTCGACGACTATCCTTTCCCTGACGTTTCAGACCCCACCTTACATGCGCATCTGGATGAAGAGATTACCAGGATGCACACCGCTGGATACGCTGTGCAGGGCTATATGTCTCAAACCATCTTTGAACTTGCCTGGGAGCTTGCCGGAATGGAAAAGCTGATGACAGATTTCTACACCAATCCCCAGTTCGTGGAAAGACTATTTGATATTATTACCAACCTGAGAATCATAATGGCCCGTCGGTTTGTGGAAGCCGGCGTGGATGTTCTTCGACTTGGAGATGATGTGGGGGCACAAAAAGGGATGTTGATTAGCCCGAAGATATGGCGGAGATTTCTGAAACCCAGGTTGGCGAAAATTATCGAAGAGGCAAGAGAGATCAAAGAGAATATTCCAATATTCTATCATAGTGATGGAAATGTCCGGGAAATTATTCCGGAGCTAATCGAGATCGGAGTAACCATCTTGAACCCGGTACAACCGGAGTGCATGGATCCGGTTGAGATCAAGAGGAAATATGGCGACAGGCTTGCCCTATGGGGGACCATTGGCACACAGAGCACCCTGCCCTTTGGAACCCCTGAAGAAGTGAAAATTACGGTGGCAAGGATGTGCAAAGAAGTGGGTAAAGGAGGTGGGTTTGTTATTTCTCCCACCCACTCCATAAATCCTGATGTCCCCTGGGAGAACATTGTCGCGTTCTACGAAGCGGTAGAGGAATACAATTCAACAGGCGTTTGAATGCAGGAAACCCAAGACCTTGTCAGGCTTCAACTTCTGGAGTGTTTAGTTACGAAAGATGGTATAGGAAACAAAAGGGCAAAGCGCAGATGCACAATATTCCATCTTATTTGAAATTCAAAGGGTTCCGAAAGGCTGATGTCCTTTATGGCCAGGAGGTATAGAGACGGTGAAGCTTGAATCGGCAAAATGGATTTGGACCTCCAAACAGGCGGCTAACACCTATTGCTATGCCCGCAAGACTTTCGATGTAGTCGGGATGGTTCTTAAGGCTAATCTGAGGATAGTGGTGGATTCCCGCTACCAGGTTTGGCTTAATGGTCGCTACGTGGGGCAAGGCCCGGTTCCGTTTCGGCGTCCCTGGCTTTGTGTTGATACTTTCGAGGTGCAGGATCTCCTGTTGCCTGGCAAGAATGTACTATGTGTGTTGGCCCATTTTATCGGACAGCCAACGGAGACCTACACCCCCGACCGGGCGGGTATCCTGGCCCAGCTTGACCTTGAATACGCCGACGGTTCTTCTTGTTTGCTGGGATCCGATGAAACATGGAAAGTGAAATTGTCTGCAGCCTGGGAAAAGGAGGTGCCGCGCCGGACTTGGGCCACGGGCTTCTGCGAGTTCTACGATGCCAGGCGCGAGCCCGTTGGATGGACATCCGTCGGTTTTGACGACAGCCAGTGGGCGTGGGCACATCCAGTCGAACAAGGTGAGTTACAGTTGCTGCCCCGAATAGTTCCCCCACTGGAGGAGGGTTTCGTCTCACCGGTGAAGTTAATGGGGGCTTGGCAAGCAGGTGAAACCGCGCCTGGTGCGGAAGCAGACCCTGGTCTTACCGCATTTCTGGATACCGAGCCTTTGAATTTGTTCGATTCGGAGCAGATAGCGAGGCTGGAAAGTGAGCTATTCGGACCAGAGCCGTGCGTTCTGGAACTTTCACCGGATCGGGGACTGGCTCTAACATTCGACTTTGGTGTTGAAATCACGGGACATCCTGAGTTTGAGATCGAAGCGCCTCCGGGAGGGGAGATAGATTTGTGCGGTGCGGAACTGCTTCGCCAGGGACGGCCCTGGTGTTACCGAAAGGGTGGGCGCTATGCCTCGCGGTACATCACCCGCAACGGACGTCAAATGTGGCGCACTTTCGGCTGGACCGGACTACGCTATCTGCACATAGTTCTGCGAGGATTTAATACAAAGGTAATTCTGCACCGCATCGGAGTCTGGCACCGTCAGGCCCGACTGGTCGAATGCGCCACTTTTACAACCAATGACAACGAACTGAACCGCATTTGGAAGATAGGTTGTCACACGATCCGAGTGGGCAGCCAAGAGGTGCAAGTGGACTGCCCTACACGTGAACAAGCCGTTTTTTGGGCTGATCATATCTGGACGGGGTTGTGGACGATATACTTAAGCGGTGATTCCTCCTTTTTGAGACATATGCTTCTCTCTGCCGGACACGTGCAGCATGCGGACGGTCAACTGCCCGCTGCTATTTTCTGCGATTTAGATTACTCTGGTGGTCTGCCGTTCTACGACTTTACTTTGATTATGATCTGGGGCGTATGGGAGTACTACTGGCATACAGGAGATTGCATGCTAACCAGACATCTTCTTCCTGTAATGGAAAAGGCCCTGCAATGGTATCGTCAGCGCATCGGCCCCACAGGCCTGATCGAATTCGATGCCGCTGCCGCCCAGGAAGCAGACCAGGGGGTGCTCTTTATCGACCATCCTGGTTTAGGCTGGCACAACTCTCCCCATCCCGGTCTGGAACGCAGGGGCATTAGCGCCGGGTTCAATCTCTTCTATTTGAAGGCGTTGATCTCTTACGTGAAATTATCCCGGGCACTGGGACAGATCCCGATATTTCATGAAGAGGAGATAGAATTGCTGAAACAGAAAATACATCAAGCATTCTGGGATTCAAAACAGGGAGTGTATGTTGACGCTCTAATAGATGGCAGACACAGCACCCGGGTGAGCCAACAGATCAATGCTTTAGCCATTGTTGCTGAGGTGTGCCCCACTGAACGGGCAAGAAGTGTTTTGACCAGGGTACTGGACCCAAACGACAAGTCCCTTTGCCGTTGTACCCCCTATTTCTGGCTCTACATGTTTCAGGCAATGTCGCTTGCCGGTATGCACCCAGAAATGCTGGAGGTGATCCGCAAGTATTGGGGGGCGATGGTTAAAGCAGGGGCCACCACCTGGTGGGAAACCTTTCTCGGCGATGAGCTTGACAGCCTATGCCATCCCTATTCCAGCGTGCCGAACTATGTGTTCCAGGCTGAGATACTGGGTGTAAAACCAGCATCTCCAGGGTTTGCGAACACACGGGTTTGCCCCCGTTGTGACCTTATCCCACAGGTAGAGGGAGTTGTTCCGCTACCTATGGGAGAAATTGAGATTCGCTGGATGTCGAGGTCTTGTTGCCAGACGGAGTTTCACCTGGAGATCCGCGGAGAGCTTGATGTTGACCTCTTTTTACCTTCCGGCTGGGTTGTCGCAGGGACAGAGCAATCGAAGGTCAGAATCAGCGGGGACCGCACATTGAAGATTATTGCAGAGAAGGAGTAGTACTGATTTAACCAAGTATCACAGCGCAATTTAACCGCAGAGAACGCAAAGGAGGCGCAAAGATCGCCGAGTTATTTCTTCATCTTTGTGTCCTTTGCGCTTACTCTGCGAACTTTGCGGTTAGATTTTTCTTGCCTAAAAAACACATATAAAGGCAAAAAGTCAAAGAATTGATTAGTAATACTGTAAGTTTTGATTTTTGGGTCATTGGAATTTGGAGTTTGTGATTTGAGATTTTCAGGGATGTTCACAAATACCAACCTAAACTGGATGACTAACAAGAAATATCGGAGGAGGTATACCATATGTCTAAGGTTTATTTTGTAGATGCAAATGCCGGACAGCAGAGCACGAAGCACGAGGAGTGCGGCGGACGTGGTTGTCCCACCTGCGGCGGAACCGGTAGGCACTTTGAGATTGCTCCTCCGGAGGCGCTACCTCTGGCATTTTTAAGATTGGTGGAAGCTACGGGATTTCTTAATCTAATTGGTCAAGATGACCGGGTAGCGATCAAGATTCACAGCGGAGAGCATTTTAATCACCGGCTCGTCCCGCCGGTATTCTATGAGATTTTGGTCAGGCGGATCGTGGAATTAGGAGGTAAGCCTTTTCTAACCGACACCAATACGGTCTACGGTGAAACTCGCTATGAGGGATTGGGGCACTACATCACTGCCTGGCGTAATGGCTATGACCTCTGTTATGCCGGTGCTCCCTTTGTAGTTGCCGACGGCCTGGTAGGCACTGACGCCATAAAGGTTGAAATCGAGGGGGATGTTTTGAAGGAAGTATACGTTCCCAGTGCAATTTATCAGAGTGAGTTTCTCATCTCTGTGGATCATACCACCATACATCCCCAGTTCGGATTAGGCGCGAATGTCAAGAACCTGGGGATGGGCGGTGTAGCCAAGCAGACCAAGATCCAGATTCACCGGGCTGAAATCCCTGCTTTCCTCAGTGAGAAATGCAAGGGGTGTGAGCGGTGTCTTAAGATTTGCCCCGCCGGGGCCATCCGGATGGTCGATCACAAGGCTGTGCTGGATCCCTCACTTTGTTGGGGTTGCAAGCTCTGTCTTCACGCTTGCCCTAACGAAGCCATAATCCTTGAAGACCTCAATCGTGACGAGGAACACAAGGCTCTGGCTGATGGGGCTATGGGTGTCCTAAGTCGGTTTCCCGGCAAGTTTCTGGCTGTTAATTTTCTGATGAACATCACCTTAGATTGTGACTGCGAGGAAAGACAGGGACGACCTGTGGTGCCCGATTTGGGGATTATGGCCTCAACGGATATCGTGGCCATTGATCAAGCAAGCTTTGATATGATTCGCTCAGCGCCTTGGTATCCTATGAGTGTGGTGACCGATCTGCCAGAAGGGTTCGATCTGACACGACTTCGCCGTTCTACACCGCAAAGCTTTGGCCTGGAGCAGATGTTGGAGTATATGGAGTCCAAAGGCATTGGAAGCCGTCAATACGAATTAGTCAGACTGAAACGACATCAAAGTTCGTTTAAAGAACGTTCCCACTTCATTCCAGAGTTGGGATATGCCCGAAGACTCCGCGAACGAGCCAGAAAAAAATCTGCCCCGAAAAACTGAGAATTTATGCCAACTACCCTTGGAAAAAGCGCTATGTTCTTCTGCAAAATAAAAGGAGGAAACTGATGAGGAATCCGCAGTTTATAACAGGCTGTAACGATCATTTCGATTCTTGCCTGACCGCTGAGGATATGAAGCTTCTCACCGGCATCGGACTGAATGCCATGAAAATCCCGGTCTATGGTGCTCATGTTGGATTAGATGAAACGCCTTTTTTCCTGAAAAAGGACAAACAACCGCTGTTTGATTTCTCTCAATTGGATCGCCGATTGGAGCTTTTCTTAGAGTATGAAGTAATGCCGGTGATATGTCCCCACAAAGGGGACTCGTGGTGTGCGGGGCATATCATAGATGATTTGATGTATGAGGATACCAGAAGATATGTCGAGGCACTGGTGGAACATATTCATAAAAGGTTTGGTCCGGTAATTTACGGATTTTTTGAGACGGAGCTGGCGGGGGTTTACTTACATCGAATCCATAAATTAGCTTCCTACTATTATCAGCATTCTCAGTCATTCCGGGATTCATATATCAAACACCTTAAAGATATGTATTCCGATATCGGGGAGTTAAACCAGGCCTATGGGACCAACTATACCAGTTTTGAACAGTGTCCTGTGCCCCAGCTGGGGAAGGTTCCTTTGGAGGTACATCCAAGAGTCGCTCGTGGGAGTTTATCAGTAACAGAAAGCAGGGAGCCTGAATTCTCGGAGGATAGTACAGAAAACATCATCTATTATGATTTGAAACGGATTTTCTCAGCACTCTCCGCTGAAAGATATAATCAAATTGGAGAGATGATCAAGGAAATCTCCCCCGGCTCAGAGTACTGGGGTCCCTGTGTACAATTAGAGTTTATGTTCGACACCCGGCAGATTCATTCTGATACTTATCTTTCTGCCGTCGGTCCTACCCTTTGCGATTTAGCTAAACAACCTTATATCGATTGCCTACATGTGGATACTTATCGAGAAACCCCATTTTTAGCGGCGGCGGAATGGAGAATCGCGGCCAAAGCTGCCCAAAAATACAATAAAAGATTGATTATCAGTGAAGTAGGGGGAGAGAATGGAGATAAGTTTATTCGAGCATTAGATGGTCTGCTCTACGGAGCGGATAATCTCAGGGGCGCAATGATCTGGGACGCCAAAAGCAACGAGTGTAATGAAGAGGGGTTTGGCATCTTAAATATGAAGGGAGAACCAAGACCTCTCTGGTACGAACAGGCTGGTAAGTTCTTCTCTATCCTACAGAAAGGAGCCAAATTCTATCAGGAATATCATAAGGGCGATGTAGAGGTATATTTCCCTCATTATAGCCTGAATGTTATCCAGCAAGGAAATGCGTCTCTTAAGAAAACCATTCAGTTAATGGCTGATTTTCTGGAGGTAGGATATAAACCAGAACCTATTTTTGACGACGAGGTAGCCAGAGGTGAATTCTCCCAACTCTGGATTTACTCGTATTATATGACCTCGGAGGCGATCAAGTTCATAAGTAGAAAAACAAAGGACAAAAAGTATGTAGTTTGGCAATATGCTGCCCACAGTCCAGGCGTGGCCCGAGGGAAGGATGCCCAGCAAATATGGCCCCAAATCTTCGGGTTCAAGGTTTTGCCGGCTGGACCAAGACCGATGGAGAGATGTGAGGCTCTGGGCTCTTTTTTCTCTCCTCCGGAGCTGGCCCTTTGTTATCCTCCATTCTGGGATATTGATGATCCGGGGGAAAATGAGGCAGTGGCCCGACATTCGTCTCTTTATGGCAATAAAATATTGGGAATAAAGACCCGGGAGGGCAGCTACTGGTTCGATGAATATATTGGTTTCAAGGACTATTTTGGAGAAAGACATTTAGTGGAAATTTCTGGTTTACCTAAGTTGACCTATGAACCAGCTCCTTTTGGTCATCGTCAGAGTGCTCATTATGCCTTGGGGTATTTTAATCAAGCTGGTCAGTTGCTGATAGTGGCGATAAATCTTTTGCGCACGGCAGATCCCATAAAAATCACAGTCCGGATGATAGAGCTCAGCTATGATACAAAAAGGGCGTATCGGGTAGAGAACCTCTCTTCCGGTGAGCTGGTGGCAGAGAGGATATCTCCTGATTCTTCTGGAATACTCTCTTTCCCTGCCCGAATACCTGGAAACGAGAAGTATGCTTTTTTGATAAGTCCTATTGAGCAATAAAAACCACATAGACTTATTGTAGTTAGTTTCTGTCACATTGCAAAAAACCTCCCGCAGGTTTTTGCAACCTGCGGGAGGTTAAACGCCCTGTTGAAAAATAAACCCCTAAAATTAGCCTAATTATCTTAGCAAAGGAAACAAAATGTCAGCAAAACTGGAGTTCAACAAAGAGGGGATGAAGATTAACGGCCAGAAGGTCTTGCCTGTCAGTGCAGCATTCCACTACTGGCGGATGGACCCCAAATGGTGGGATGATGTGCTCAGGGAGTTGATCAAGGATGCTGAGATGCCGATGGTTGGCTCATATATTCCCTGGAGCATCCACGAACCGATCAAGGGCACATTTGACTTTACCGGCATCCGCAATCCCGGGGCGAATTTGAAAGGCTTCCTTGATCTGGTGGCCAAGAACGGGCTTTACTTCTTTGCACGTTCAGGTCCAATCATTATTGGTGAGATCGATGGCGGAGGGCCGCCCGATTACTCCCGCATTGTCGGTACCCGCACCCCACGCGGTATCGAGTTGACCAAGGCATGGATCGAGGCGGTGAGTGCCATCTGGAAAGAGTATTCGATCCACAATGGCGGTCCCCTGGTTTACCTGCAGGTGGACAATGAAATATCCGCCAATGATGCCTGATGGCACCAGTTCCTGGAGGAGCGTTACCAGAGCATTGAGGCACTCAACGCTGCCTGGGGCACCAGCTTTGCCGATTTCGCCGAGGCAGCCGCTGACAAGGAGGTTTTCCTCGGGAAACACCAGGAGCTCAAAAGGGGTGAGAAGTCCAACTGGGCTCGGCCCGGCGGTATCAATTGGCGCAGCACGCTGGATGTGTTGGAATACAAAACCAGGTATTTTCCCGTAACCTACGGCGGCAAGTTGGCAGGGCTACTGTCCGGTGACAGAGGACGGCAAGATCCGCCCAGAGTGGTTTGCCCATCGACATATGTTCCGCGTCCTGCACGCCATTGACTGGCCGAATCTGCGGAAACAATGTTCTATAGGCCTGCTGTGGCATCAGGAGCACTACTGGGATTTCCTGTACAACGGGGGCGGCATCATTCAGCCCGACGAGTATACAGAGGTTAGGTTCCAAAGACTACGGCCATCTGGCGCAGGAACCAATGTGGCTTTATCTCAAGACGATGATTGACACCGACACCGACTTCGGTATGGTAGATGTGAGGACAGATCTTTCCGTCCATCCAATGCTACTTTACGCCGCACCGCCTTTTATGACTGACGAGGGTCAGCAAAGACTTGTGAACTATGTGAAAGCAGGCGGAAGGTTGGTCTTTCTCAGCCCCCCTCCGTATCTGGATGTCGAGAAGAACGAATGTACCACACTTGTAGATGGGCTTGGCCTCTCGCGCGGTAAACCGGTCAATGCGGAGACGAAGATAGGAGATCTTACCATTCACCTCTGCGAGTGCTATGATGAACTTACCGATTTTGTGCCTGTGCTAAACACAGTTGATGGCAAGGTTGCTGCCTGTTCAAAAAGGGTTGGTAAGGGCGAGGTGATCCTGGTTGGCTTTTCGGCCTTGGAGACAGAAGTTTTCCGACTGCTATTGAAGGCACTGGAAGCTCCCTTGTTTGTCCGCAGCACCACACCCCAGTTTGTACATACCCATCTTTTCCGCAGCCGGGAGCGGACGGTGATCTTTGCCATCAATCGCCACACCGATGCGGTAAGCACGACGATTAAGATTCTTCCTGACCTGAAGTTGACCGAGGAACACCAGTGCGAGGAGATGTTCACCCACAAGATGCTTTCGCTTTCCCAGGAGCAGGTCATTGAGCTTACCATTCCGGGCAAGGATGTGGCGGTGTTGGAGATCAAGAAACGCAGCCAGGAACAGATCGATCTGGACAAAGACAAACTAATCCAGGGATACTTTGAGAGGGTGTAGCTATCCCCCAATCGTAAACACATAGGTGTAGAAGAGAACTCAATTTCACAACCCTATAACAAACCGGAGGTGTTGAAATGTCTATTCGAAAATGGCTATCCCAGGTATCTTGGGTAGCGCTTGTTTTGGGGACCTTTGTCTTGGTTGCAATTTGGAACGGCAGAGCAGAGGCCGGAAATTCCAAAGGTGAATTTTGTTTCGCCGTGTTGGGCGACAACCGCTCCACGGCGCCCGTCGTGCAACCGTTGCCATTCAAATGGGCCATCGAGGAGCTCAACCTGTTGAACCCGGATTTTGTCGTCATCGTCGGCGATCTGATTCGGGGATACACCTCAGACAACGAACTCCTGAAAAAAGAATGGGATGAGTTCGACCGGGTTGTGGCCACTTTTCGGATGCCCTTCCATCTTGTTGTCGGCAATCACGATGTCTGGGACGAGAACAGCGAGCAGGTATTTAAGGATCGCTACGGCAAGCTCTACTACTCCTTTGACCACAAAGGTTCCCACTTCATCGTGCTGGATTCCGACCTTACGAGCTGCTTTCAAAAGATCGATGAGGCTCAGTTAGACTGGCTGAAAGGGGATCTGGAGGTCCACAAGGACGCCGAGCACATCTTCGTCTTTCTCCACAAGCCGCTGTGGCTTGAAGGCGATCCGAAGGAAGATAGAGAGGGTTTTCCAGAAGAAATCGCCGATCATTGGAATCAGGTTGTGCATCCCCTGTTGGCCAGATATAATGTGGATGCGGTAATTGGCGGCCACTTTCATTACTTCCGCAACCAGGGCATCCGAGACGGTATTCGGTACCTTATTACCGGAGGCGCTGGCGCGCCTCTCCGAGGTGAAAGAGAACAGGGAGGATATTATCACTGGATCCGCGTGGATGTCAAGCCAGAGCAAGTTATCTTTACCGTGATGCCCACTGGGGCAATCATGGCCGAAGCCGATATCACTCCGGAGACTTTGGCCAAAGGCGGTTTTCTTCGAGAGAAAAAGAATGTGATCATCGAATTTCTCCGACCACCGGACCACATAAAATTCGTTCCGAAGCATATCTGCCGCGCCGTGCAGGAGCTGAAAATCGACGGGGACCTGAAAA
>CAZQSC010000046.1:0-15548 GCA_964595705.1 uncultured bacterium
CGATATGTAATTTTTAAACTTATGGAGTCAAACCCAAGCCTTATTTGACACAAGTTGCAAAAGATAGAAAAATCTTTAACGGGGTTTTCCGAATCTGGATAAAACCACCTTGTTACGAAAGAGAAGACGATGAAACTGTTAGCACGATACATAATCCGCCAATTCTGTCCCTGGCTGTTGATAAATTTGGCTGCCTTCATCGGCATCTTTATCATTATCGACCTGATAGAGAACCTGGATAAATTTATCGACCGTCACTTGGAGGCACTTTTGGTCATCCACTACTACATCCTTTACATCCCCTACATCATCGTTCTGATGCTTCCGGTGGCTATGCTCCTCTCCGCTCTTTTCTCCATAGGAGAGCTATCCAGGAATAATGAGATAACCGCTATAAAGGCCTCTGGAGTCAACCTCTATCAGGTTGTTCTGCCTCTGCTGAAATTTGCCTTCCTGGTCAGCTTGTTCTCCCTGGTTTTCGGCGAGACTGTGGTTCCCGTTACTAATCGCTTAAAAGAAAACATCACAGAAGGAAAGGAGAAAAGAATCACCAAGGCAGACAGGTCTAATATTTTCCTTCAAGACATACACGGCCAGATTATATTTGTCAGATATTACAGCGCCAGAGAGAAATCCGCCCGGGATGTGTCTATACAAAAATACAGCGACTCCTCTCTGGTGAGAAGGGTAGATGCCAAGAGAATGCTCTGGAAAGATGGAGGTTGGGAACTTCACCAGGGGAAGATCAGGGAATTTATAGATGGTCAACAGAAAGAGAGAGCCTTTGTCAGCCTCAGAGCCGAAGGGCTCACCATTGTCCCCGATGATCTGGCTAGACGCCCCCAAAAACCCGAAGAGATGAACTATATCCAACTGCGCAGATACATCCACCGGGCACGACAAATAGGCTGTGATACTACCAGATGGCTTGTTGATCTGTATATGAAGCTTTCCTTCCCCTTCGCCAATTTTGTAGTGGTCCTTTTCGGAGCCTCTCTCGCCATCAGGATGAGACGCACCGGTAAGACGGTAGGTTTTGCGTTGAGTCTTATTATCTGTTTTCTATATTACATAGTGATGAATACAGCTCAGGCATTGGGGAGAAATGGAGTGCTCAACCCGGTGTTAAGCGCATGGCAAGGAAATGTTGTGTTCGCCGCTCTGGGGGTTGTTCTGCTGCTTAGAGCGAGAAAATGATACGCAACGTAATACTCCAATAATATTCAACTAACTTGACTTTATTAGATTATGAACAACCTGTTTAAAAGAGATGTCAATCCAGATTCAGAAAACCTATGAAAAGTAAAAAAGTGAACATATCGTCCCTAAAGGGACTTCGAACGAATGGTTAATCCTATTTGCTATAAACATTTTGTCCCTATCGGGACAGACAGGAGTCTCGTTAGAGACGGCATGTTTATAGAAAAAATTGTCTCCCTAAAGATATTAGTCCCGTTAGGGACGATATGTAATTTTTAAACTTATGGAGTCAAACCCAAACCTTATTTGACACAAGTGCAAAAGATAGAAAATCTTTGGCAGAGTTTTCCGAATCTGGGATCAAGTTTCAAAATCCAAATGTCAGGTCCCTTCGGGGGGATGTTGATAGCTAAATGTCTAAAGAAGGTTTTGCTTATTTACATTTGAGCTTTTCTCCTCTGGCATTTGGAGTTCGGATTTTGTCATTAAGTCAAGTTAAGACCCCGGCCTTCTTTTTCAAGCAGGCCGGGGTCTTTAGATAGGCCTTGCTCATCTGTAGAGGGTTTTGATCGCTGCCCACGAGGAAGGTTCAATCGCTGTTATCGAAACCGCCTCCTGTGGAATCATCACCACCTGTGAGAGATGAGCTACCTCTCCAGTGAGGCTGTTTATCAGGCCATCATCACCATAGGTGGTGGAAACGGTAATGCCCTCCCAGGTGAATCCGCCCTCTTCTGTAAAGGCCAGTGTCAGTCCTTCTCTGGTGAGCCCTAAGGGGGCTAAGAACACCTCTTCGAACTGGGGAGAAAGGTCAAAGTAAAGCACTAACCCGTCCGGGCGGTCAAAATGGAAGTGAGTGCCAGGCGGGTTAAGCAGAGTCAGCCCCTCGACGCTATTTTCCTCTCCGACTCCGTTGTAGACATCAAACTGTAGGGTAATAGGGATCGAGTAACCAAACATCTCAACCCCACCCGGCAGGATAGTGATCATTATGGTGATGTCACCACTGACAGCATTCTCGTTGACGGTTATACTTGAGTTACCCATGGCTGTCCAGTAGACACTTGCCAAAAGCTGGTATTCTAGAGGAATACCAACATCCTGCCATTTGAAAGTCTCGCCTTCCTGCATCGTATAGTTATCCAGAGGGATGGCGGGCATTCCTGGAATCTGGATATTCCAGATGAATTTCACACTATCCGCCTGGGCACCGCTGGCCAGGATTCCCACTACGGCCAGCACCGCAACGCAGAGACTCAAATACCTCTTCATTTCAGCTACCTCCTTATCTGGTATAAGCAGAGAAAGCTCCTTGACCTGTATGATTTGTGAAATCCGGTGTGATCAAGAGGACTTTCTGCTCCGTTCTTTAGAGCCAACACAAGAGGCCTTGTCAGCAGCTCATAAGACCTCACCTCCTGTAAGCTCCCCGCCAATCGCTGAAAACAAACCTCACAGAGCTACGTCTGTATCGGGTTCTGGAGAACTCTCCCACAGGAATAAGTTAGAAGTGAAAAATTTTTCTCCCCCTCTGCATTTCCTCAGGTTCCTGTCTGCCAGGAACTCAGATACTCTTTCTGTTCGGGGGTAAGCTCGTCGATGCTCACCTCCATTGCCTCCAGTTGAAGCCTTGCTACCGTCTGGTCTATTTCCTGAGGCAGTTTATAGACCTTAGGTTCAAGTGCCTCTCGATTGCGGACCCCCCACTCCACCCCTAAGGCTTGGTCACAGAAGGAGAGAGACATAACCATAGAAGGGTGCCCCTCGGCACAGGCCAGGTTCACCAGACGGCCCTCTCCGCAGAGGTAGATGCGTTTCCCCTCCACCGTATACTGATCAAAAAGGGGCCTGATCCGCTGCACATCGGAGGCCATCTGTTTCAGACCGGCCACATCTATTTCATGGTCAAAATGGCCGGAATTAGCAAGCACCGCACCATCTTTCATCAGTCGAATGTGCTCGGTGGAGACGACATGGAGATTGCCGCTCACAGTGATGAATATATCTCCCTCTCGGGCAGCCTGCTCCATCTTCATCACCCGGTAGCCGTCCATCTTAGCCTGCAGCGCCCGAAAGGGATCTACCTCAGTGACGATAACATTAGCCCCTAAACCCTTAGCCCTCAAGGCTACACCTTTACCACAGTTTCCATAACCAGCCACTACCACTGTCTTTCCACTGATCAACAGGTTAGTAGCCCTAATCAGGCCGTCCAGACTTGACTGGCCAGTGCCGTAATAGTTGTCCATTAGATGCTTAGTCTGGCAATCGTTGACAGCAATTATCGGATATTTTAAGGCCCCTTCTTCCCCCATTGCTCGCAGTCGGATAACCCCGGTGGTAGTCTCCTCGCAGCCGCATATCACATCCGGAAGCAATTGAGGATACTGGGTGTGGATTCTGGTAACTAAGTCCATTCCATCGTCTATGGTTATCTGGGGCTTAAAACTTATGACCTTGTCTAAAAAGCGATAATAGTCCTCTATGCTTTCACCTTTGTAGGCAAAGACATTTACCCCTTCTGTGGCCAGGGCGGCGGCAGCATCATCCTGAGTAGAAAGTGGATTACAACTGGTGATAGCAACCTCTGCTCCCCCAGCCACTAGGGTGCGCACTAAAACTGCCGTCTCTTTGGTGACATGCAGGGCCATACCAATCCGATAGCCAGAAAGGGGCTTCTCCTTTTCAAATCTTTGTCTGATCTTAAGTAAGGCTCCCATTTGAGCCTCTGCCCAACTGATATTTTTAAATCCCTGGGGGGCTAAGCTGATGTCTTTCACTTCGTAAGCCATTTTTCTCCTTTCTAGACGTCTTAATAAGGTGCCTTTTGACAAATAGGTCAAGTTCTGGAAAACATCCAATGTAAAATGAAAGGCGGGAGATTGTCTTAACAGACCTGTACGAGAAAGCAATTTTGAATCTTGCACTTTGCATTTACAATTGTGCCATTTGAAGCTTCGCTAATCAATGAACCGCTGAAAGATCAGAGGCCTGCTGCTGCTTCTTCTCTCAAAGTCTGCACCTTGTCGGTTTTCTCCCAGGTGAACTCCTCTCTTTCTCTGCCGAAATGCCCATAGGCCGCGGTCTTCTTATAGATGGGCCTTCTCAGCTGCAGGGATTCAATGATCCCCTTGGGAGTGAGAGGAAAGTGTTTCCTCACCAGTTTCACTAATTTTTCGTTCTCTATCTTCCCAGTTCCAAAGGTATCAACAGTGAAACAGACCGGCTGGGCCACTCCAATAGCGTAGGCAACCTGTACCTCACACTTATCCGCCAATCCTGCCGCTACAATATTCTTCGCTATATAGCGAGCAGCATAGGCACCGCTTCGGTCCACTTTGGTGGGGTCTTTTCCAGAGAAGCATCCGCCTCCGTGTCTGACCATCCCTCCGTAGGTATCCACGATGATCTTCCTGCCAGTCATCCCTGAATCACCTTGAGGGCCACCGATGACAAACCTGCCGGTGGGGTTAACATGATAGGCGGTACGGGAGTCAAGAAATTCGCTAGGGATAATTTCTTTAATCACATACTTAATTATATCCGCTTTGATCTGGTCATGGGTTACCTCCGGATCATGCTGGGCGGAGACCACCACCGCATCTACTCTAACCGGCTTATCGCCTGAATACTCCACCGTCACCTGAGTCTTGCCGTCCGGCCTCAGGTACTTCAGTATGCCCTCTTTCCTCACCTGGGCCAGTCGGTGGGCCAGTTTATGGGCAAGCATAATGGGCAGAGGCATCAGTTCCTCAGTTTCACGGCAGGCATAGCCATACATCATCCCCTGATCTCCAGCACCTTGTTCAGCATGCAACCCCTCACCCTCGGACACTCCCTGGGAGATGTCCGGAGACTGCTCGTTTATGCTGGTTAAAACGGCACAGTTGTTATAATCGAATCCCAGCTCAGTACGGGTGTAACCTATCTGCCTGATCATCTCCCGCACCACTGCTGGGATATCCACATAGCAACCGGTGGTAATCTCCCCCACCACTACAGCCATTCCCGTGGTCACCATAGTCTCACAGGCCACTCTGCTATAAGGGTCCTGGGCTAGCATCGCATCCAGCACTGCGTCGGATATCTGGTCGGCTATTTTGTCCGGATGCCCCTCGGTGACTGACTCTGAAGTAAAGAAATGCCTTTTAGACATTGAAAACCTCCTCATTTTATTTGACTATTACTGCATCGTTCCGTCATTGGCCTATTTCGATCTCAGAGAAATCCCCAACATTAACTCGATAAGAGAAACCCTTAATCTGCGCATTAGCCCCGATCAATGAGCCCTCTAACAGACACTGCTTCACCTTAGCATCCTCGCCAATAATGGAGTCCCGGACAATCGAATTCTCCACTGCCGCCCCCTCTGCAACAGAGACATAAGGGCCCACAATCGAGTTTACGATCTTAGCAGAACCGGAGATAAAGACCGGAGGGTTGATAACCGAACCTTCCACCCGGGGAGCTGAACCCGATTTCTCCAACAGGTAACGGTTGGTCTCCAGAAGCGTCTCTGGCTTCCCACAGTCAAACCAATTCTCCACCCGAAAGGCCTCTATTCTTGCCCCCCTGTTAACCATCAATTGGAAGGCATCGGTTAACTGGTACTCACCTTTGGTGGTGATACAAGAGCGTACCAGCTGTTCTAAACACTCAAATAAAAGGGGAGAGTTGCTGATATAATTGAAACCCACAATGGCTAAATTGGAAACAAAAGAGGTGGGTTTTTCCACCAATCTGACAATCCGCTCCCCTTCTATCTCTACTACTCCGAATCGGGTGGGGTCTTCTACCTCTTTCACCCCAATGCTGGCATCTGCCTGGCAGTGGACCAAGCTGGAGAATTCTCCTTCGAACACAGTGTCTCCGTAGACAATCAGGGTCGGCTCTCCAGCCACCAGATCTTTGGCCAGCAAAACAGCATGCCCCAACCCTTTTCTCTCTTTCTGAGTAACTGATTTCAGTTCCAGTTGTGGATAGCTATTTTTAACAAAGTCAAAGATTTTATTGCCCAGGTGACCAACAACGAGGATAATCTGATCCACCCCGAGGGAGATAAGGGTATCTAAGATGTGGCCAATAATAGGCTTGCCTGCTACAGGCATCATGGCCTTAGGGGTAGTGTGGGTGTGGGGTCTTAGTCGGGTTCCTTCTCCCGCAACTGGAATAATGGCTTTCAAAATTCGCTCCTTCTCTTTGAGGGGGGAACCGATATATCACAGAATTTCTCGTCCATCACCCGCTGTAAAAATTTTCTAATCTCTCTGGCAGTTTTCATCTGCAGTATCTGTTCAGCGACAGCCTGCGCCTCTTTGAAGGTAACGGAGCGGATTATATTCTTAATCTGGGGCAGAACCAGAGGGCTCATACTGAACTCGTCCAACCCGAGTCCCAGAAGGGGAACAGTTGCCAGAGGGTCAGCGGACATCTCACCACACATTCCCACCCAGATGCCTCTTCGGTGGCCAGCGTCGATGGTGAGTTTGATGAGCCGGAGCACCCCGGGATGAAGGGGATCAAAAAGATAGGAGATCTTCTCGTTACCCCTGTCCACCGCCACCGCATATTGGATCAGGTCATTGGTGCCGAGGCTAAAAAAGTCAACCTCTCCGGCAAGATATTCAGCAACCATCACCGCTGCCGGCACCTCAATCATCGCCCCTACTTTTATCTGCTCGTCAAAGGGTATCTTCCTCTGCCGGAGCTCTTCCTTCACCTCCTCCAGCACCTCTTTTGCCTCGACTAACTCCTCTAAGCCAGATATCATCGGGAACATAATCTGGACATTCCCCACCACACTGGCCCTCAGGATGGCTCGCAGTTGGACCTTAAACAAGTCCTTCAGCGCCAGACTCACTCTTATAGCCCGCCATCCCAGAAAAGGATTGGCCTCAGGCACAGGGGAAGCAATACCAGGAAGCTTGTCCCCACCCAGATCTAAGGTTCTGATAATCGTGGGATATGGGGCAGTTTTCTCTGCTATCTCATGATAGATCTCAAACTGTTCATCCTCAGAGGGAGGAGTCCCACCCAACAGATATAAGAACTCGGTGCGGAAAAGTCCTATCCCCTGGGCGCCGTGAGCCAGGGCCTTGTCCACTTCCTCTGGAAGCTCTATATTGGCAGAAATATCAACCTGTTTGCCGTCCTGGGTTATCGCCGGCAACCCCCACAGCTCCTTGAGGGTCTCTTCCTGCTGTAGTAGCCTGCTCCTCTCTCGCTGGTACTGCTCTAGAGTGGCCTCATTAGGGTTTACATACACTATCCCCCGATTTCCGTCAACAACAAGCATATCGTCGAGAGAGATTTGGGAGGAGGCCGTTTCCAGACCCACCACGGCGGGGATCTCCATAGCCCTGGCTATGATGGCCACATGGGAGGTCCTGCCCCCGATGTCAGTGACAAATGCTAAGACATTCTCCCGCTGCATATGGGTGACATCAAAGGGAGAAAGGGCGTGGGAAACAACCACCGCTGGAAACTGTAGATCTCTCAAAGTTGGGTGTTCTTTACCATAGAGCCTGAAGAAAACCCTGCGGCCGATGTCTCTCACGTCTGCCAGTTTTTCCTTCAAATAATTGTCTTCAAGAGGCTTGAGAGCTTTAACTACCTTGCGGAGAGTACGGAAGAAGGAAAAGGCTGCATTTTTCCGTTCTTCTTTTATGCGTGTAACCGTTTCGTCAATGACCACCTGGTCTTCTAACATCATCCGGTGGGCATCAAGTATGCGGGCCTGCTCTTTGCCCAGTTTGAACTTCAGCCTCTCCTGGGTCTCTTTGATCTCATCTCTGAGCTGGCCGACGGCGGCAAGAAAGCGTTTCACTTCATCTTCTACCTCATGCTCTGAAATGGTACGCTCTTCTATCCAAAAATCCTCTTTATCGTATATGAACGCTTTCCCTATGGCGATTCCAGGAGAAGCTGCCACTCCCTCCAGCACAATCTCATTCTTCATAGAATTTGTCCTCTATTACAGAAACTATAGCCTCAACTGCCTGCCTCTCATCTTCACCTTCGGCCCTGATAGTGATCTGACTGCCCATCTCAGCGGCCAGCATCATCACGCCCATAATGCTTTTAGCATTGACTTCAAGATCGTCTTTGACTAAAAAAATATTGGACTTAAATTTCTCTGCAGTCCTAACCAGCAGGGCAGCGGGACGGGCATGAAGGCCAAGTTGGTTCTTTATGGTCACTGTCTTCTCAAGCATTCTTACCTAAAGCTCTGAGATTTACAAGGAGTTTCTCTAAATTCCTTCGGCAATCCAGATGTTTCTGACGTTCCTTTTCCACCACTTCAGGGGGGGCTTTTTTTAGAAAATTTCTATCTTCAAGCCTCCGAGAAAGGCGCTCTAAGCGCTCTGAAAGCCGCTTGACCTCCCGCTCTAATCTCTCCCGCTCTCGGTCCAGATCGATCAGCCCCTTTAAGGGAACAAACACCTCCATTCCTCTGACCACAGCGGTGGCACAGCACTGGTGGGGCCTGCTCACATCAGCACCTGCACACAGATTTTGAACTTTGGCTAAGTTTTTAATATATCTTTCGTTGTGCTCAATAAGCCTTAGCGACTCCTTATCCGAAACCCTCACCATCACATTCGCCTTTCTGTCTGGGGGGATATTCATCTCTGCCCGGATGTTACGGATTGCTACTATGAGCTCCTGCAGCAGAGACATATTCCTCTCGGCACCCTCATCGATGGCCTGCTGATCACACAGGGGCCAGGAAGAGATCATTATGCTGATGCCACCTTCCTCTGCATTGAGCCTGTGCCAGACTTCTTCGGTAATAAAGGGCATAAAAGGGTGAAGCAGTTGCATCGAAACCCTCAGCACCGTCGCTGCCAACCACTGTGCCCTCTGTCGCTCCCCTTCTGTGGACGGCAAGTAAAGCCTGGGTTTAATCAGCTCTAAGTACCAGTCGCAATACTCGTGCCAGAAAAAGTCGTAGATACAGCGTGCTGCCTCATTAAACCGGTATTCTCGCAGGGACCGGGTGAGGGAGCGAACCGTCTGGTTCATGCGGCTGAGTATCCACCTGTCGGCCAGCTCTAACTCTCTTCTCTCTTCGCTCCTCTCTCCTCTTTCTTCTCCCTCCGGCAGGTTGGAGAGCACAAAGCGGGCGGCGTTCCAGATCTTGTTGCAGAAGTTACGCCCCAGTTCCACCTTTTCATTTGAGTAGTAGACATCCTGCCCCTGTGGTGAGAGCATAGTCATAGTGAACCGTAAGGCGTCTGCCCCGAACTGCTTCATCACCTCGGTGGGATCAGGGGAGTTGCCCAAGGATTTGCTCATCTTGCGACCCCGAATGTCTCTCACCAAGCTGGTGAAATAGACATCCCGGAAGGGGCATTCTCCCATAAACTCATAACCAGCCATCACCATCCTGGCTACCCAGAGGAAGATGATATCGGGGGCAGTGACAAGGGCATCCGTAGGATAGAAGGTTCGAAGCTCAGGGGTATCCTGGGGCCAGCCCATAGTGGAGAAGGGCCAGAGCCAGGAGGAAAACCAGGTATCCAGCACATCCTCGTCCTGGGTGAGGTTCTTGCTGCCGCAGCGGGGACATTCCAGAGGATCCTCTCTGGCGGCAAACTGGTGGCCGCACCGGCAGTACCAGATGGGTATACGGTGCCCCCACCACAGCTGCCTGGAGATACACCAGTCCTTAATATTCTCCAGCCAGTGCAGATAGGTCTTCACCCAGTGTTTGGGGAAAAATTGCAGCCGTCCGCTTTCTATCGCCTCGATCGCCGAAGCAGCCAGCGGCTTCATCTTCACAAACCACTGGTCAGAGAGATACGGTTCCAGTACAGTGCCACACCTTTCACAGTGGGCAACCGAATAGGTATAATCCTCGATCTTGACCAGAAGGCCTTGAGTCCTCAGATCTTCCAACAGCTTCTCCCGGCACTGGTACCTGTCCATCCCCTGGTACTCTGGTCCGGCCATCTTGTTCATGGTAGCGTCTTTGTTCATAACCACGATTTGAGGCAGGTTATGCCGCTGTGCTATCTCGAAGTCGTCAGGATCGTGAGCTGGAGTGACCTTAACTGCACCGGTGCCAAACTCGGGGTCGACAAACTCGTCGGCCACAATAGGTATCTCTCGACCCACTAAGGGCAGAATGAGGGTCTTCCCTACTAAGGGAAGGTATCGCCTGTCCCCAGGATTAATTGCCACAGCGGTATCGCCCAGCATCGTCTCCGGCCTGGTGGTGGCTACGGTAACATATCCATCCTCGCCCTTCAGAGGGTATTTTATATACCAGAGGAAGCCTTTCTCCTCCTGGTGAACCGACTCCTCATCAGATAGGGCGGTCTGGCAGCGAGGGCACCAGTTCACGATGTATTTGCCCCGATATATCAGCCCCTTTTCGTAGAGCTGGACGAATGCCTCCCTGACCGCCCGGGAGAGTATCTCGTCCATTGTGAACCGTTCCCTTTCCCAGTCGCAGGAGCAGCCCAACATCTTCAATTGTTGAATAATGATGCCGCCGTATTTCTCCTTCCATTGCCAGACTCTCTCTACAAATCTTTCTCGTCCTAACTGGTGGCGGGTTTTGCCTTCTTTGGCCAGGGTCTGTTCCACTACATTCTGGGTAGCGATGCCCGCATGGTCGGTTCCAGGCATCCACAGGGTCTCATAGCCCTCCATCCTCTTCCAGCGGACCAGGATATCCTGAAGGGTGTTGTTCAACACATGCCCAATGGTGAGCATCCCAGTCACGTTTGGGGGAGGAATAACGACAGTGTAAGGTCTCCGTCCCGAATTCAGCCGGGCATGGAACAGACCATTCTCTTCCCACCATTTGTACCACTTAGCCTCTGTTATCGCAGGATTGTAAACCTTTTGCATCATACCTCCTGAATTTATCTTTGGTTTATATAAAAATACCACAATAATGGGGCGCTGTCAACAGAAAAACAAGGAAAAGGAGTATAGGAATATCAAAAATCAAAAGTCAAAATGCAAAATGACAAATCGAAATTCAAAGAGGACTTTAAACGAAGATTATATAATTTCACTCTGAAGCTCATAGAATTTCCTTGATAGATTGCTGAAAGATAATGTTTCAAGCTGTGCCCTGCACTGCTTTGTGATAGCAAGTGAGCCAACCCGGAAGAAGCGGCGTGGTCCCTAAAGGAACCCAAAAGAGATTGCTAATATCTTTACATCAAGTATCTAACAGTTAAAAGCAAAAATAATTTTGCATTTTGATATGTGATTTTGATATTTGATCTCTACATTTTGATTTTAGAGATTGCTAACTGGATCCGGTCAAAATAACCCTTGACATTTCCCTCAAGATGGCTTAATATAAAGCAAAAGGAGACTTAGATGAAAATCGGAAGCATCGGTGAATTCGGCCTTATCGAACGGATAAAAGGGTGTGTGGCAGCCGGAGACAGGTCTGTTTTGATAGGCATCGGCGACGATGCGGCCGTGGTTGAAGGTCGGCCGGGCCTCTACCGTCTGATCACCTCAGACGCCTTTGTAGAGGGTGTCCACTTCAAAAGGGAGTTTGCTCGCCCCTGGCAGATCGGTTGGAAGATTATGGCAGCCAACCTGAGTGATATCGCCGCTATGGGGGGAGAACCCCGGTGGGTAGTGGTCTCTGTGGCCCTTCCAGAAGCTGTTTCGGTTGAGGAGACCGAAGAGCTTTATCGGGGGATGGATGCCGTCTGTTCTCGATTCGGCTGCAGTATTGTGGGAGGGGACACCAGTTTCTCCCCGAATAGAATGCTAATTTCCATTGCTGCCATTGGAGAGGTAGAAAAGGAGAGGCTTACTCTGCGTCGAGGGGCTAAAATAGGGGATGCTATCTGCGTCAGCGGAGATTTGGGCGGCTCGCAAGCTGGACTGGAGGTGCTCTGGGAGAAAGGGCTGACTGATGAAGACCTGGTCAGGCGGCATCTGGAGCCGATCCCCAGGATCAGGGAAGCACGAGCAATGGGCGATGTCGCCCGAATCCATGCGATGATAGATATCAGTGACGGGCTCTCCTCAGAGATACACCACATCTGCCGGGAAAGCAGAGTGGGAGCTCGGCTGTTTGCCGCCCAGATTCCCATCTGCTCAGGTGCCAGAGAGGTTGCCCAGAAACTGGGCAGGTCACCACTGGACTATGCCTTAGGCGGGGGTGAGGATTTCGAGCTGCTGTTCACCCTCTGCCCTGGCGATGTAGAGAGAGTGAGATCCCATTTGTTGAACAACACTGGAACACCGGTGAGGGTCATTGGAGAGATTGTAGAGCCGGCAAAAGGAGTGATCATCGTCGGGGAAGATGGGAGGGAAAGAAAGATGCCAGCACTGGGCTATCGACATTTCCGGGATCACAGTAAAGGTAGTCTCGAGTAAGTCTCTCCTAAAGGCCGCCTTCGCCTCCTGTGGCAAGGGCGGCCTTTTTTCTTGCCATCCGGAACAAATTATTGTATAATTGTAAAAACTACATCGCATTTCTTTACCATATAAACCAGGGAGGAACAGCATGCGAAGATTTTCAGCCGCAATCCTACTCTCGACATTTTTGCTTTCATTCTCCCCCTCCCTCCGGGCGGGTGAATCAGCCTCACCAGCAGATATGGGAGCAGTAAGGTCGTTTCGCGCCATCCAGTTTGTCCCCGGAGATTCGCTGCCAGAAGACAGGATATTTTACGGAGACAGCCGAGGCTACCTACACATCTTAAAACGCCAGCGTAAGGGCTTCTCAGAAGAGTGGAAGAGCAGCCACTTAGGAGCCGGCATAATGGGGGTTTTTGTCCAGGACATCGACGCCGACGGAAGACTGGAACTGGTTGCCTATACCTCTGCGGGCAGGATCCTCATCTTCACCCCCCAGGCCCCCATGCTGCTGTGGCAGAGCAACGAGAGCGAATTTGCCGCCATCACCTGTATGACCCTGGCTAATGTAGATGATGACCCCCAGAAAGAGCTGGTCTTCTGTGCCGATTCTCACCTCTTCATCTACGACGGCAAAAGCCTGTTCCAGGAGTGGCGAAGCCAGGGGGAACTTGATGCACAGGAGATACTGGTTGGTGATGTGGATGGAGATGGGCAGAAGGAGATTCTCCTGAACACCGGCTGGGTCATTGACTCCCGCTTCCGGGACATAGAGTGGCAATCCCCTGAACCCTTCGGCGATCGAATCGCACTTCTGGACATAGACAACGATGGCATTCCGGAGCTAATCGGGGAGTTCGGAGGGCACTTCCTCAAGGTTTTCGACATCGACCTCAAAAGGGAGAAGTGGTAATAGAGACAATTTCCCATTGACATTTAGCCCCCAATTGTTATATTTTTACTGCTAAACAGAAGAAATTGTATTTGTATCCAACTGTTTTATGAAAGGAGGATTCCATGGTTAAGAAAGTACATATAGGTCTGATTGGCTATGCATTTATGGGCAAAGCCCACAGCCACGGCTACAAAGATGTGCAGATCTTCTATCCCGACCTGGGGGCAGTGCCGGTTATGAAGGTCATCTGTGGGCGTAATCGGGAGGCGGTGAAGGCCGCTGCTTCTCAGTACGGATGGGAGGAATACGAGACCTCCTGGCAGAGGGTAGTGGAGAGAGATGACATAGATCTGGTGGATATCTCCACTCCGGGCCATCTCCACAAGGAGATGGCGATAGCCGCTGCCCAGGCAGGCAAGGATATCCTCTGTGAGAAGCCGTTGGCCAACAGTTTAGAAGAGGCCCAGGCCATGCTGGAGGCAGTGCAGAAGGCAGGGGTGAAGCATATGGTGGGCTTCAACTACCGCCGGGTGCCGGCAGTGGCTCTGGCTAAAAGACTCATTCAGGAAGGAAAACTCGGACAGATCTATCACTTCCGGGCGGTCTATCTGCAGGATTGGATTGTAGACCCTGAGTTCCCCCTGGTATGGCGGCTCCAGAAAGATAAAGCTGGCTCTGGCCCCTTAGGTGACCTGGCCGCTCATAGTGTGGACCTGGCCCGCCATCTTATCGGTGAGATAACCGAGGTGGTGGGCATGGCGAAGACCTTCATCGAAGAAAGGCCCCTGCTGGCAGAGCCCAAAGGGGCGGGACTTGCAGCCGAGGCGGCCGGCGGCCGGGGAAAGGTAACCGTCGAGGACGCCGTGCTTTTCCTGGCCAAATTCCAGAACGGCGCTCTGGGCAGCTTCGAGGCCACTCGGTTCGCCAGCGGGCGGAAAAATTACAATCGCTTCGAAATCAACGGTAGTCGCGGCAGCTTGGTGTTTAACTTGGAAAGAATGAACGAACTGGAGTTGTACAGCCGTGAAGACGAAGGACATACCCAGGGGTTCAGAACCATCCTCGTCACCGAAAGTCAGCATAAATACGCCGGGGCCTGGTGGCCTCCTGGACATATTATAGGATATGGGGAGACCTTTGTCAACCAGACATACGAACTTATGCAGGCCATTGCTGAAGACAGACAACCTTCTCCCGATTTCACCGACGGCGTCCGGTGCCAGGCAGTGCTGGAGGCGGTGAACAGGTCCATTACCCAGGGCGGTTGGGTGAAGGTTTAACCCAGGCAGAGGAAACTTAGGTGTGGCACCTCTCCAGGTGCCACACCTTACTTTACTGAGGAGCTGTAATGAACGAGAAAAGGTGTGCTTCTGTAAAAAGGGCAACCAAAGAGACACAGATTGAGCTTCAGTTCTGTTTGGACGGAGAAGGAACCTATGAGGTCTCAACCAGCATCGGTTTCTTCGACCATATGCTTGAGCTTTTCGCCCAGCACGGTTTTTTTGACCTGAAGCTCTCCTGTCAGGGCGATCTGGAGGTAGATGCCCACCACTGTGTTGAGGACGTGGGCATATGCTTAGGCCAGGTAATAGATAAAGCCTTAGGGGACCGCAGCGGTATCTGTCGATATGGAACAAGCTATGTCCCTATGGATGAGTCTCTGGGCCGGGCGGTGGTAGACCTTTCAGGAAGGCCATTTCTGGTTTTCAATGCCCCGTTCAAGCCGGCAAAGGTGGGCCAGTTCGATACCGAGTTGGTGAGGGAGTTTTTCCAGGCGGTGGCCAACAATGGGAAGCTCACGCTCCATCTGGACCTTCTCCGGAGCAGCAATACCCATCACAGCATAGAGGCACTGTTTAAGGCCTTTAGCCGGGCACTGGACCAGGCCTCATCTTCCGAGCAGAGAGTCAAGGGAGTGCTGTCCACTAAAGGGAAGCTTTGAGAAATGGGTGCAGAGAATGTTTTGAAAAAAAAGAAGCAACAGCAACGCTTATGACAGCATATAGAGACTGTTCAAGACCTTCAGCCGGACAGTAGATCGTGCCTCATCTTTTGGCGAAGAGCCAAAGGCGTACTTTCAGCTAATGGGAAGTCCTGAAATTGAAAA
>CAZQSC010000047.1:0-15485 GCA_964595705.1 uncultured bacterium
TGTGAGGCCAGTAATCCGGCTGAGTGCCCGTTACCTCCTCAAAGCTGGGGTTCTGGACGGTGGGAAATATTGTCAGCAGCCTGAATTCAGGACCATCAAGGGTCAAAGTGGTTGTCCCATCGGCATAGCTGTGAGAGACTATATCACCAATGTATTCAGTGGGTTCTGCACCCATATGTTCGTCTGTATACAGATGAACAGTATTCGCCCCAGGAGCTCTCAATATGTGCCCGATGATCTCCCCGTCTTTGTACGATATATTGAAACAATAATTTCCTCCCGGACAACTAAAATATTCGACTCCTCCATATTTCACGCTCAAGGCACCTCGCCCCCCGATGGACTTAAGGCGTTGATCTCCTTGGTCCGCTGTTAGTATAAGTGTATGAGCCTCTGCTTCTATCTCATACAAACCTGACTCAGATGAGGGGATAACGAACGTCCCGGTACTTTTCCTTACTGCTGCAATTCTCACTTTATTATCGTCTAAGATCCTTATGCCGGTGCCATTTGATACTGATAAAGTCTGCATGTCAGGAGGCGTACCACCTGCCTGGGGCCACAACACACTGAGGAACTTCACCTCATCTGCTCGCTTGGAGCGGACGCGAAGAACCCTGTGAGAGGCAGTTGTATCATAGCCGATAGCATGATAGCCCTCCTCATTGAGATATTGTTCGGTGTCACCGCTCATCACAGCGTTAGGATAAACTATCGCCACATCTGCCCTCAGCTTAACATTGCCGTTCGTCCAGGTTTGGTTGGGGTGATCATAGCTACCCCGCCCGTGCAATTGCCACGTATAATTCGGCAGCTGCGCAGATAGTGCCCCTGCAATCAAGTCTTCGATTACAAAGAATTTGTTTTCTATAAAGTAGAAAACCCTGTCAATGTCTGTGGCCCAATCCCCTGTGTCAATCACCAGGTAGTCAAGATCGGGAGAATGAAAACTTTTCGGTATGAATACATCATTTAGGTCACCTTTTGAGCTCTGGCCATCTACCAGAATTATATTGTGAGCCACCGGTGACTGCAGATACACGAACATATCCTCCGTAGGTTTCTCATATCCGGCGTAGCCACTTTCTCCCGCCAGAATCTTACCACTGGCATAGAGCATAAAGCCTCCATGATCCTCATGGTCGTGTCCCTTGGCGAGGGTAGGATCTTGAACGATCGACACCCCGTGTTCCGCCGAGACATGCATATAGATAGCATCCTTGTCCCAGCCACTTCTGAAGATCGCATCCCCTGACTCTGGTGATACGAAAAACAAAGGGCAGAAGTCCGAAGGAGGATCTGCCGGAGGGTTATCTGCGCACAGATAGTCTATTCGCAGATCCAGCTGCTCTGCATACAGGGCCTTCTTAGTGAGATTCTCCCGGTCAGCATCGGGTATAGGCCAGGAGTAGTAGTCGCTTGGCCCTCCGGGAAGATCAGGCTCTGCTAAGATAGCTAAAGTGGGGAAATAGGTCTTAGGGTAAGTATCGTCGAGCTCTGGAAGGGTGCCGTCCGGCTTCCGTATCCTGGTGATCCAATCATACACACTCCGATACCGGGTGTCATACCAAGGGTTGTTGTCCTGATTTCCTATGGTGTTTCTCAGTGCCTTGAAGAAGGGAATCAGGTGCTTGGCGGCATATCTGAAGTAACCCGGCCCTTCAGCAAATCCCCCTCCAGCATCGACAAGTTTGTGGCTTCCCCACATCACATCCTCTATCCAGGCTCTGGCAGAATCCATCCATTCATCCGCATGGCCGGAGGTGTTTATCGTGATAGCCGCTGTCCCCAGCGCCGCTGCCCACATCAGGTAATGGTTGTTGTGAGGCAGGAAGACATTGGCAAGACTTCCTTCTGCGTCAAGGATTTTGCCACGCAGGTTGTCGGCGAATTCTTGTAGCTTGTTAAATATGACATCCTCGGCCGGAACCCCTGCTCCTAAGAGCATATCGTAAGCTTCACAGTATTGGATGAGCTCCTTAGCCCGCCACTGCCAGCTTATGAAGTTATCCCAGGTAGACGGTGGCCAGGCATCCACTGTAGCCACGGAGGTGTCTATATTTCTGAGATACTGGAGCGCCGTCTCTTTGACACTATCCCGCACGGTGGGATCTAAAGGGGCAGTCCCGCTTGCATCCCTGTCCATGGCGTAGACGAAGGCTGCATCTTTTGCCCTTATGGCTTTGGCCCTCCTATCAAGGGTGCCAGCATATGACTCCATCGCAAGATTATAGATTCCATCCGAACTGTTGTACCAAAGATAATCGTATGTAGGGATATTTGATCTAACCTGTTCGACCTCGTCGGCAAGGTAGATAAGCCTCGGTCGCTGGGTCACCTCCGTGTGCCACTGAGCATATCCTGCCGAGGCACTTACGACGAGAGAAATCAGCATAATAAATGTAGCTGTTCTTTTCATTTCTTTCTCCTTTCGCAACCTTAAGGTTTTGTAAGAATACTACTGTTCCAAGTAAGTGGATATATTCTTCACCTATATCTTGCCTTTAGACATAAATGCCAACGAAGTACCATCCGGGGACCAGGTTGGTGCAAAAGCGGCATCATTGCTTACCACTCTTATGATCTTATCCATAGTAAGATGAGTCAGCAAGATATTAGAGTAGATTCCGTATCTTGACTGCAGTATGTTCAGCAGCAGACATAGAGGACTGAAAACGCCCTGTTAAGTCATCCTGGTAATGAAAGTGAGGAAGATCATAAAGAGTAGTTTATCACAGCCCAAGCACCAATTTGGGTTCTACCACAATCATTGTATTCATATTCACTCCAGTAGACTAAACCGTCTGTGTAAACATTTATCTTCAAGTTTCTGATATTGCATTTGTTGTCATCCTCGTTGAAAGTAATCCCAAGCACATGATTCATTCCATCTATAGATATTCTTCTTACAGTGATTGTCGCAGGAAAATCGACGTGGATTTGGGAATTGTTATTGCAATCGAATCTATAGAATTTTTCATAGGAGTCTACCCAACTGCACACGGGGTTACCAAGAGAGTCCGCATATTGAAATTGTAGCTCTTGTGACTTGACTGTTAGCCCAATAGTATAGTCTGGAGGGGGGTCATACCCGAGAATACCGCACCCGGAAAGCACCAAGCTGCCGAACAGAACTATGTGCAAGAGTAAGGCTTTCATTGTTCAACCCTCACTAAAAATGAACTGCAAGTATGTCAATACGGTATTCAATAAGAGGGCTTAATCCTTTTTGTTCTATTCCAATATAGGGCGTTGGAACAGAGGTCGTCAGCCGATGCCCAGAAATCTCCAGAAGAGATTGGTTTTCTCCTCGCCCTCTATGGGTGGTTAAGTTATACGCTATTATCGCCCCTGCCGGAGGCACCAGTCCTGCCAAGCATAGCGGTACCCATGGCTCCCGACAGGAACTAATGCTAAGGATTGTTAGACCTATTGCAGGCACAGCCCCAGCAGCTAACATCCACCAAAAAGAACTGCTTCGATCAGCCAGATACAACATGCCACTACTTCCTACAGAGGCTCCTATTATCTCACCAATTAAAACACTCAAATAAATGCCTATTCCTAATGGGTCAGCTTCCTTATCTCCTATCAAAATCGGTGGTGCCACATTCACCCCCAGAATCGTCCCTACCACTGCACCGCCATATGCAGCTATCACCTGTTGAACAACACTCAGCCTTTTGTCCTCCTCGGGAGATATTTTCGTAGCTGCCGATTCATACATACTGACCATTCGACCCACACTTGGCAGCTTACAATTATCCTCTCTGTTATCAAGGCCAGCAGAAAGGACCACTTGAGGCATCAAAGCCAGAAGTGTGAGCACCGAAAAAAAACACCTGGATTTCATCTGGCTTCGATAGGACCGGAAAGACCACCATCTCATCCCGTCGTTACCGGATTTCTCATAACCCCATACAAAACCGGCTCTCCACAGAGTAAATATCGCCAAAATAAATCGTATCATATTACCTCACCGTCCCTTTTTAGGCAGATAGGTTCGTGCCGCTTTTGGAATCCTTTCTCTCACCTCATCTACAATCCCCTTCACCCGCTCTACATTCCACTGCCCTCCCACTTTCTTAAACCACACGGTCACCGTTCCCTTAGTCTTCAGATACTCCTTTGCCTCAGGGGTGAGCGTCTTGGCCTTGAAGTAGTACTCGCACTCAACCCGGGCCCTGCCACCAGAGACGGTGATGCCCAGCGGTTTGAAGAACAGCTGTACCTCCGGCGGGATCTGGCGGAACAGGGCCTTCAGCTCATCCCTTATCGCCTTACGCTCTGCCACAGTGTACTCCGCCTCGGCGGTGGTAATAACAGGGTGTAGCTTCCCTGCAGGCTCTTTGCCTTTGGGTTCATCTGGAAGCTGCCCCACCAGGGCGCGGATGTCCTTCACATTGAGCCGGTCCCTGAACCTGGTGAGGGTCTGCTTTACCTGCTGCCTCTGAGCCTGGCCAGCTTCAGAGGCTGCGGCAGGTGCCCGGCCAGGCAGGGCAAACCAAAGGCCCGCCGCTGCCAGCAACCCCAAACTTATGCGCCTGAGAACATATTTTCTGTCCATTAGAATCACCTCCTATAGTGTCTTAGGTATAAATAACGGTCACCAGGAATTGTCATTCTAAATATAATGAGCTTGATTCTGGTTGTCAAGTTTTTTTTTTCAAGGAAGTTAGGTTGCAGGTGAACTGTGGGTCATGAAATTGTGCATACTCGTTCTGCTTAACACGTTCAGCGGAAAGCAATAGGGGAAAATTACCAGAGACCAGGTTACATTGCGGCAATCACCTCAAAACATAACCAATAAATCGAGAAAATCAATGCACTATTGTGCCATTTTTCTTCCCCATCACTTTCTTAAGCTAACTGTTACCCTCCACACCGCTGTGGGTAGTTGTAGATGTGTAGTCCCCGCAGGCTGCCTCATTGCCCGCTGCATCCTCCGACCGCACCCGATAGTGATAGGTGGTATGGCCAGATAACCCAGTTAACCCTACGCTGTGGTTAGTCACCCTACTGGCGTCTGAACGTGTGGAACCATAGCTGATGGTCGTACCGTAGTCCACCTTGCTGTCTGAGTTCTCATTGGTGCTCCAGGCGATAGTAGCAGAGGTGGCTGCGATGTTGGAGGCCTGCACGTTGGTGATTACAGGCGGTGTTGCATCTTTGGCCTCCCAGGTGCCGCCGTAGTTGCCCATATCAATTCGAGAACCATTGGGGTCTGTCATACTGGGATCACCGGCATCAATGCAGGCAGAACTATCCTGCAGATGGTAATCCCCGCCGGTAGAGTTCACAAAGAGCGGGTCTTGATGAATATTGCCTTCCCCCTCAGTACATGTTGAACCTTCAAAGGCTCCATATTGATCTCCACCGTTATTATTATCAAACACATCGTTATAAGTAATAATCGGATGAGAGCTATTCACCGCTTTTACAGCATAGCCCCCATTTGATATAATGATATTATTTAGAATGTGAGGTTCTGAATAATTGACACAGTAAATACCATCATTCGTATGATTGGCGATAGTATTATTCCTTATCTCTGGACTTGTAGAACCACAATCAATGCCAGTAAGATTATAGGCGATAATATTGTTTCTAACCACCGTCGAAGAATCCGTCCCTTCCAGCCCAATTCCAAAAAATGCGTTCTGGGTGATTAGATTGTCAAAAATTTCCGCATAAGAGTCAAATTTCAAGCTTATACCATCGAAGTCGTTTTCCTTCACAGTATTGCCGCTGATCTGCTGCAGTGAGGAGTGGCTACCACAAATCCCGTAGTTATTGTGATGAATAGTGTTATCTGCAATGATGCCGTTGTTATTGTAGATATTTACAACACCTGTTCCAGAATAAGCAATCTCTGATTGATTGACGGTTAAGGCGGCAGCATCTTCTACATAGACTCCCCAGACAGCATGGTTGAGCGTGCAGTCGGTGAGGGTAGCTGAACCTCCCGGTCGAACGGTAATTCCCTCCCAGTCAGAATTGGTGGGTTGGCTTGCATCCGAGCAAAAGGTGGCATTGTTGGCCACCAATGCCCCTCTGATCACCAGCTCGCATTTGTCCGGATAGCAGCCTGTGCCCTGATCGTCTGAATTGGCCGCAAACCGCACCACCGTTCCCGGGGAGATGGTGAGGGTGGCACCGCTCTCCACGGTTATATCTCCCGTCACTTCCACTGTACCCGACCAGGTGGTGTCGGCGGTGATGTAGTGAGCCGCTGGAGGCGTGGTGCTGAAGTATAGCCCATCATAGTAGACATCCCCCACAAAGTCAGAGCTGGTGTAAAGACGGACCTCCATCTGGTCCTCTGATGCCCCTGCCGTCCAGGTCCCGCTCAGCGGAATCCAATCAGTATCTGAACTCACAGACCCGACTGAGCTCCAGTGTCCGTTCTCCCACACTCCCAGGCCGACGCCGGCAGAACCGCCGCTGTGGTTCTCCACCCTCACCCAGGCCCGCAGGTAATAGGTGGTGCCCGGGGTCACCTGGATATACTTCTGGAAAAAGTAGGAATCCTGGTCTCCAGAGCCTCTGGAGATATGAGCCGAACTGGCCCCCTCCTTGGCAGCCGGCTGCCAGTCAAAGCTGCCGGGACCGCTGTGAGGCCAGTAATCCGGCTGAGTGCCCGTTACCTCCTCAAAGCTGGGGTTCTGCAGGGTGGGATAAGTAGGGGGTTCCCAGGCCAAAGGAGTCGGTAAGTCCTCATTATATAAAGAGTATCCCTGGCCTCCTTGGGCCACATTCCACCCTCCATTATAGGCCGGCCCAGGCGGGGCGTTGTTGCCCACCTCGACTAGACTTGGGAACTGCTCAGCCCAATCACCCGGTGAATCCACCTCAATATGGCCCCATGCCACCAGGGCTTTAAGCCAACTCATCTCTGGGTTTGTCTCATAATTGTAGTAGTCTGGCTCCTTGATAAGTTTCACATCAAATTCATTATGGTCAATATATCGACCCGCGCCATCAACATATTCGTCAGGGCTACCGACCATAGGAATCTCTTCTCCTGTATTCACCCAATGGCCAGGATAAGGATAGCTTCCATGTGAACCATTCCCTATCTGTAATCCCTCAAAGGGAATGTCTGCTTCGCCATATCCTCCTGCAAATACAACCGGGTGTGTGCCGTCCACAACATACCAATAGGGAGAGATCGGCCGATAAAAGTGATGGAAGTAGTATACAACCGTTTCTATCTGAGCATTTTCAGGATTTTGGTCGGTCACTAAAACATTGATGTGCTCCCAATCCCCCTCATGGTTGTTGATATAATCGTTAAAAGGATAGAAGAACCAGTATTGAATGACATACTTGTCCTCCCATTTGAACAGATGGACGTAGATGGTGTCACGATAATAGTTGTTGGCCGCCTCATCGGCATATGCGTTGTACCAACCTGCTGGGTCATTGATACTGGGCCCTGCCCAATCAAAGTGCCAGGCTATAGAAAAAAGACCTGAGCAAGCCCAGTTATAATTCACAGAATTGTTTATCCAACGATATTCCTCAACAGCCTGATCAATATAGCTATAATTCTCTAAATTTACACTCTGGCCGTTACTGCACCAAAATATCTTGATACTTTGAAATTCCCCTTCTTTCTGACCTAATGAGTTCCAGACTTTTCCCCATAGATTCTGGTGCCAATTGTCCGTACCCATTATCTCCACGGGTTCCGGAGACACTCCTTGATCGCCAGAATGGAGCTGTAAACTTGGGCAGAACTTCTCCGCCAGCGCCTGTTCATAGCTATCCTCTATTCCATTGTTGTCCAGATCAGCAGAAAAAGCCGTCTGCCCTATCAAAGCCAAGATTATGGCGGACAAAAGTATCTCTCTCCTATTCATCATAGTTTTCCACCTCCTTTAATCTGCAAGGTTATAGCCTATAACTGCTCCTATAGGAGCAAGGCACCAGCCTATTATGATAGTCGTCCCACTATGCCCGGGTCGCAATAGTTCGACAGTCGTAGTAAGCGCAGTGGGGATTACAGCCCCTAAAAGCGTCCACCCAAAGCGAGAAAAGGAAAACCTTTTATACTTTGGCATTGGTATATTTAGCAATACAGCACTCCCAACCGGAATCCCTACGGTGCCGCCAACCATGACCGTGAATATAGCGGCACCCCAACCGTCTTCTATTTTCCTTCCCTCTTTAGCAGAGAGAAACTTTGCTGTAATCGCGCTTGTTGTGATCATTCCGAAACAACCACCTAGATATGCTACTACTAATTGCTCCCCGATTCCCATTGTCCTGCGCTTATCAGACTCTGTATCTTCACCCCTTAAGAAGTTGCCATTAAGCAAGAATGAACTACTTCTCTCATACGAGCTACTCTGATTCCAAGTAGATCTCAGATATCTTTCATATTTCTCTTGCGGGGAAGGAACTATTCCTCGTCTGGTGAAGAGGGGAAAGAATACACTCTCCTCGATGGAGCTTATCCCATAATTTGAGCAGAATTTCTCCGCCAGCGCCTGTTCATAGCTGTCCTCTATCCCGTTGTTATCCAGATCGGCAGAAAATGCCGTCTGCCCCATCAAAGCCAAGATTATGGCGGACAGAAATATCCCTTTCCTATTCATCATAGTTTTGCACCTCCCTTAATCTGCAAGGTTGTAGCCTATAACTGCTCCTGCAGGAGCAAGGCACCAGCCTATTACAATAATTGGCACGTAATGCCCAGGTTTCAATAGTCCCACAGTCGTAGTAAGCGCAATGGGGAGCGAAGCGCCTAAAAGCGTCCACCCAAAGCAAGAAAAGGAAAACCTTTTATACTTTGGCATTGGTATATTTAGCAATACAGCACTCCCAACCGGAATCCCTACGGTGCCGCCAATCATCACACCGAATATGGCGGCCCCCAAACCTTCTAATCCCGTTTTTTCTTGGGCATGGAGAACCTTTCCAGTAATGGCGGCTACTGTGAGGAATCCCAAATAGCCACCTGTATATGCCAATACCAATTCTAATGTTAATCGCCGTCCAATTCCCATTGACTCATACTTGTTTGAACTTGTATCTTCACTACTCAAAAAGTTACTATTAGGCAAGAACAAACCATTATAATTATATAGCTCGCCAGCGGACCTTGAATATTTCTTATATTCATCTTGCCAAGGGTAAACTATCTCCCACTTGGGTAAGAGAGAAGAGAACTTACTTTCCTGAATTAAAGATATTCTGTAATTTAGGCAAAACTTCTCCGCCAGCGCCTGCTCATAGCTATCCTCTATTCCGTTGCCATCCAAGTCTGCGGAAAATGCCCGCTGTCCTATTGAGGCTGCGAACAACATAGCAAGCCAAACTATCCTTTTGCCCTTCATAGCATCCCCTTTCTTCAATCTGCAAGGTTATATCCTATAACTGCCCCTATAGGGGCTAATGCCCAACCCACCATGAGTATATAAGGAGGCGCAAGAACTGAAGCAGTGGAAGCTTCAAAAAGCGTTAAGTCTAGAGTAACTATAAAGCTAATAGGTATTATTGCACCCAAAAGTGTCCACCCGAAACTCCTATCCCCCTGAATGTGTAGCCATGTCGCACTGCCCAGTGGAATCCCTACAGTTCCTCCAACCTTGAAGGTAATGGCCGCCTAGCCCGCGCTTTCTAACCCTTTCTTTGGTATGTCGTCCTTCAAGAACTTGATAATCCCCCACGTGGTGTACATACCGAGTATCCCCCCACGACGCCTCCAAAATAGGCTTCGGCTATCTGCTCCCCAATTCCCATCTGCCGTTTTTCCTTTTTCTCTGCATTCCCTTGGGTCAAAAGGTACTCATCAAAGGAGGAGCTTTTATACAGTTCACCTCCATACGGGCTGTAGTTAGCATATCGCCATCCCTTAGGGGTGAGGTTATAACCTATCCCTTGAGTATATAAAGAAGAAACTGAATGCCCTGGCTTATTCCAGAAGATTGTATACCGACTGGGCAACTCTAGCAGCTTGTACTCCGATACTATCCGCAACCGCTGCGTTAGTGCTGGGTGACTATCTAAACTTTGTTCTTCGCCATAGCCTGTCTCTACTAACAGGAAGCTGCTGGCCAGCAGCACGGATATACTTTTAGCAGCCCACCCTATCGCTATTTTCTCTCGTAACATATTGCCTCACCGCCCCTCTTTGGGCGGACCGGATCGTGCCGCTTTGGGAACTCTTTCCTTCACCTCATCTACAAACCCCTTCACTTGCTCTATATTCCACTGCTCTCCCACTTTCTTAAACCGCACGGTCACCGTTCCCTTGGTCTTCAGATACTCCTTTGCCTCAGGGGTGGGCGTCTTGGCCTTGAAATAGTACTCACACTCCACAGTGGCCGTGCCATCGGAGACGGTGGCGCTTACCGGCTTGAAGAAGAGCTGCACTTCGGGCGGAATCTCCCGGAATAGCTCCTTAAGATCATCCCTCATCTCCTTGCGCTCGGCCAGGGTGTACTCTGCCTCGGCGGTGGTGACCACGGGATGTAGCTTCCCCGCAGGCTCCTTAGGCTTCGGTTCATCCGGAAGCTGGCCCACCAGGGCACGGATGTCCTTCACATTGAGCCTGTCCCTGAAACTGTTCAATGCCTGCACTACCTGTTGCTTTTCTGATGGTTGGCCCTCTGCCCGGGCAGGCACTGCAAGGCCCGCTCCCACTGCCGCCAGCAGAGCCAAGCAGACGAGCCTGGAAATATATTTTCTATCCATAAAGATCACCTCCCTTGAAAGATATATTCAAGTATAGCACATATCTACCATTTTGTCAAGAAAAAAATGGCAGTCTGTAAAAATTTTTATCCAGCCAATGTGACCTAATTACTTGAAAAAAAAGAAACAAAATTACCGAAATGCAGGCCATTTCTATAAGAAAAAAGCTTGTAAGAGATTCTAAGACAAGCAGTAAGTTGACTATCCAATAAGAGCTTGTCTTATGAAATTTAATATCTTAACTTACCCAAGTTTCAGTGCTTCTCTGGGGACATTATTATCGCTGCCTGGGCTGACACAAGGCAGTGCGGTGTGAGAATCTCTTTTGTTAGATGATCAGAAGAGACAAAGGCTTGTCAGGGCCTGCCGCTGGGCTGAAGCTGCCTAACAAAAAGGGACAAGCAATAGTTGCTTGCCCCTTTCTTATCTGCCGGTCTATGGCATTAATCAACCACCTCAAAGTCGGCGTCCACAGCCTTGCCTTTTTCTGAAGCAGGCCTCTCCTGGGAAGCGGTCTGTTGTTCTTCCCTTGGGGTCTCAGTGGTTGAAGTTCCCTGGGCTGTTTGGGCATACATCTGGGCGGCTGCTTCGTGCCAGATTTGGTTCAGCGCCTCGGTAGCCGATTTGATCTCCCCTACATCTTTACCCTTTAGAGCCTGTTTGGTGCGCTCGACGGCGGCTTCGATTTTAGCCTTCACCTCGGGGTTGATCCGATCAGCCATCTCCTTAAGATTCTTTTCAGTTTGGTAGATGGTCTGGTCGGCCTGGTTACGAGCATCAACCTCTTCTCTCCTCCTTCTGTCTTCTGCGGCGTGCATCTGGGCTTCTTTGACCATGCGGTTTATCTCCTCCTCAGTAAGGCCACTGGAGGCCTCAATCCGGATACTCTGTTCTCTCCCGGTTGCCTTATCCTTAGCAGAAACATGGAGGATGCCGTTGGCATCAATATCAAAGGTTACTTCTATTTGCGGCACCCCTCGGGGAGCAGGGGGAATACCGTCTAAGATAAAACGTCCCAGACTCTTGTTGTCGGCTGCCATCTCCCGTTCCCCTTGTAGCACATGGATATCTACTGAAGTCTGGTTGTCAGCGGCGGTGGAAAATATCTCGCTCTTGCGGGTAGGGATGGTGGTGTTGCGTTCAATCAGTTTGGTGAACACTCCCCCAAGGGTCTCTACACCTAAGGAGAGTGGGGTCACATCCAGCAGCAGGACATCCTTCACCTCACCAGTGAGCACTGCCCCTTGTATGGCGGCACCTATAGCCACCACTTCGTCAGGGTTCACTCCTTTGTGAGGCTCTTTGCCAAATATTTCCCGCACTGTCTCTTGGACCTTAGGCATCCTGGTTGCTCCGCCAACAAGGATTACCTCGTCGATGTCGGAGACTTTGAGTCCAGCATCTTTCAGGGCCAGAAGACAGGGCTCTTTCGTCTTTTCCACCAGGTCCTCAACCAGCTGTTCCAGTTTGGCCCGGGTCAGTGTTATGTTCAGGTGCTTGGGACCATTTTGGTCTGCAGTGATGAAAGGCAGGTTAATGTTGGTCTGCAGGAGTGTAGAAAGTTCCATTTTAGCCTTCTCTGCTGCCTCTTTCAATCTCTGAAGGGCCATAGGATCTTTCCGTAGGTCAATCCCCTCCTGTTTCTTGAATTCGCTTACCAGCCAGTCTATTATTCGCTGGTCAAAATCATCTCCACCCAGGTGGGTATTTCCGTTAGTGGAGAGGACCTCAAAGACACCCTCACCCAGTTCCAAGATGGAGATATCGAAGGTGCCTCCGCCCAGGTCGAAGACGGCGATCTTCTCATTTTTCTTCTTATCCAGACCATAAGCTAAGGATGCTGCAGTGGGTTCGTTGATGATCCTCAGCACCTCTAACCCAGCGATTTTACCTGCATCTTTGGTGGCCTGTCTCTGGCTGTCGTTAAAGTATGCAGGCACAGTTATTACTGCCTGGGTTACCTTTTGGCCCAGGTAGTCTTCGGCCGTCTGCTTCATCTTCTGCAGAATCATAGCGGAGATCTCTGGGGGAGAGTACTTTTTGCCATCAATCTCCACTGTTACTATATCATTTCGTCCTCTGACCACCTTATATGGGACCTGCTTTATCTCTTCGGTGACCTCGTCATATTTTCGCCCCATAAATCTCTTGATAGAGTAAACAGTTCTCTTGGAATTGGTTATTGCCTGTCGTTTAGCAGCTCCTCCCACTACTCTTTCTCCATCCTGGGTGAAGGCCACCACCGACGGGGTAGTACGACTGCCCTCTGCATTGGGGATCACCACTGGGTCTCCACCCTCCATCACCGCTACACAGGAGTTTGTTGTACCTAAGTCAATGCCGATCACTTTTCCCATCTCTAATCACCTCCAATATTAATATATATATATATATATATATGTAAAAGACAGGAAATAAGACAACTCCATCGGCCTATTTCCTGCCTTTTACTAGGATAACTTCCACAGGCTTTGGCTCACCGGGAAGGGAACCCCTGCAGGGGATTTTAGTGTACATTTAGCACGACTGAATATGCTGTCCAGCACATCATAGGTTAACTGCCCTGAATCTCAATGGGGATCTCTTTGGTCTTTGCCTCTTCTACTTTCGGCAAATTGATGGTTAAGATCCCGTCTTTAAAGCTCGCCTTCACCTTATCGGCCTGAATCCTGGCCGGCAGAGTGAAGGAACGGCGGAATGCTCCATAGCGTCTCTCTACGCAATGGTAATTCTTGTCTTTGGTCTCTTTTTCCTGCTTCTTTTCGCCGCTGATGGTCAGGACGTTATCCTCAATGCTGAGTTTAACATCCTTGCGGTCGACCCCTGGAAGCTCCGTGGTGACGACGACTTCGTTGTCGGTTTCAGCTATGTCCACACGGGGCACCCAGGTAGTGGCTGCAGGATATTCCGCCTCAAATCTGGTGGGCAGGAAGGTGTCAAAGATCCTGTCGATCTCATCCCTGATATCGAGGAAATCCCTCAATGGTCTCCATCTTACCAGTGCCATTGCAATCACCTCCTTTTGCTAAGAGTGATTGGGAACCGAGGGGGGGTTCCCTTCCCGTCTGAACGGTTGCCTTATTTTTCTATTAGAACTTTTCAGCAATGTCCGTGCCACACTTGGGAGAGGCCCCTCGGGATATGGCAATAACTATAGTGATAACAGTGACTTCAAATAAATCTCTGGCGGCCCAAAGTTGTTCTATCGCTTTGGGGAGAACAGACGTCACTGTGTCAATTGTTCAACAGGGGTATCATAATGACAACTGAAGGTCAAAATGGCAGACTAGGGGTGTTGTCATAGGGAGTGGGTGAAGGAGGGAGGTCTAATAGGGGTGAGAAGATTTGGGGAGTGGTGATGTAGTGCCACTACACCCCACAATTTCTTACTCTCTTATGGTAAGCACTTGGTTCGCTTTAAGATCTTTGAAGCGTTGTACCCGGCCGCTGGGCCATCTGATCTCCAGCAGGTCTACCTTTGTCCTTTTACCCAGTCCGAAATGCACGCGCATGTCGCCTTGAGACATATATCCACAACTGCTTTTCACCTCTCTGATCTGCACTAAGGAGCCGCTGACCACTCTTATTCGAGCCCCGATGCCATCTCGATTGCTCTTGGTGCCGATGGTTTTAACCATCAACCAATTGTTCTGATTGCCGCCATCATTGCGCAGAAGATTAGGGGTGGAGGTGCGATTGTTAACCAGAATGTCCAGGTCGCCGTCATTGTCATAGTCGCCGAAGGCACAGCCGCGACTCACCTCTTTGATCTGAAAACCAGGTCCCATCTGGGCGGAAATATCGGTAAAGGTGCCATCTCCGTTGTTCATAAATAGCTGGTTGGTCTGGGCATAAGAAGCTGCACTGTTGACCTTCGCAATGTCATTTTCCAGATGACCGTTGGCGATGAAGATGTCTAAATCACCGTCATTGTCGTAATCTAAAAAACCTGTGCTGAGTCCAAGATAGTTCAAGCTCTCTTTACCCAGTCTGGCGGAGAAGGTGATATCAGTAAAAAAACCATTCCCTTCGTTCCGATAAAAGGTGTTGTGATCCCACTGGTAAGTGGTGACGAAAATGTCCAGATCGCCGTCGTTGTCATAGTCGCCGAAGTCAGTCCCCATTCCAGCTTGGACATGGCCGTCCCCGGCACAGGCCACTCCAACAAGAAGTCCTACCTCGGTGAAAGTTCCGTCGCCGTTGTTGCGGTAGAGGAATTTAGGCACAGTGTCATTAGCCACATAGAGATCCTGATCCCCGTCGTTATCGTAGTCACCGAATACCAAGCCCATCGCTTTGCCTCTGGGGTTGAAGACCCCTGCCCTCTTGGTGACATCGGTGAAGGTGCCATCTCCGTTGTTGTGGTAGAGGACATCCGAGACCCCCGGGTATTCCATAGGATGGCAGTATAGTTTCAACGAAGGGGGGCCGCAGTCTTTGTCAGTCTGGGGGCTGTATTGGACATAATTGCCCACATAGAGGTCAAGGTACCCATCTGCATCGTAGTCGACAAAGGCAGCATCTGTGGACCAATGAGCATCTCCCACTCCTGCCTCTCTGGTCACATCAGTAAATGTCCCATCGCCGTTGTTACGGTAGAGGATATTGGGGCCAAAATTGGCTAAATAGATATCTTGGTCTCCGTCATTGTCGTAGTCTGCTACTGTAACACCGTATCCGAATCCGGTATCTCCTACTCCTGCCTCTCTGGTCACATCAGTAAAAGTTCCGTCACCGTTGTTGCGGTAAAGGGCATTACGGGGAACCTCTGTTGTCCGATA
>CAZQSC010000048.1:0-15453 GCA_964595705.1 uncultured bacterium
GCCCTTCTGCCTGTGGGAGGGTTCGGGGAAATCCATCTAAGACAAATCCTCTCCTGCCATCCGCACTCTCCAGCCTATTTTCGATTAGATCCAACATCAGATCGTCCGGAACCAGCTTGCCCTCTACGATGTAGGAGTTGGCTTTAGTCCCCAGTTCGGACCCCTCCCTCACCGCTTGTCTCAATATATCCCCGGTGGAGATATGAGGAACGCTGTATCTTTCTGCCAGCCGAGCAGCCTGGGTGCCTTTGCCTGCACCAGGAGGGCCTAAGATAACTAATCTCATAGTAATAATTACAGGAACCGTTTTCTACCTCTGATCTTTGTTTTACCCATAAAGCTATCGTAGTGACGGATAAGCAGATGAGACTCTATCTGCTGCAGGGTATCCAGGGCCACTCCCACTATGATAAGAAGCCCCGTACCCCCCAGAAAGGAGGTAAAGGCAGCAGAGATGTTCAGGGATTTCACAATGAAATAGGGGAAAACAGCTATTAAAGCAAGGTAGACAGCTCCGGGAAAGGTGATTCTGGTCAGAACTCTGTCAATATAATCGGCAGTTTTCTTGCCCGGTCTGACTCCGGGGATAAATCCCCCATATCTCTTCATATTATCTGCCAGGTCAACCGGGTTGAGCACTACAGCAGTGTAAAAATAGGTGAAAAAGACGATCAGTATCCCATAGAATAGCCAATAAACCGGCGATTGAATAGACAGGCGACTGGCAACTGTTTGAATAGTCTCACTCTTACCTAAAAAGGTAGCAATAGTAGTGGGGACAAACATTATCGCCTGGGCGAATATGATGGGAATAACACCGGCGGTGTTCACCCGCAGTGGGATATGAGTGCTCTGCCCTCCATAGACTTTTCTGCCCACAACTCGCTTAGCATATTGAACCGGTATTTTCCTTTGTCCCTGGGTCATAAAGACTACCGCTGCAGTCACTGCAACCATCAGAGCAAAGAGGAATAGCTCGGTGATAATACTACGGTTACCGGCTATAACTTGCCTTATCTCAGCAAGCACTGCCCCCGGGAAACGGGCTATTATCCCCACAAAGATAATCAATGAGATGCCATTGCCAATGCCTCTCTCGGAAATTTGCTCTCCCAACCACATAAGAAAAACGGTGCCAGCAGTGATGGTGATCATAGTCATAAGCCGGAATCCCCACCCAGGATTAGGAACTACTGCCAGTCCAGAGGGGGATATCTGGCGTTCTATGAATATACTCACCCCGTAAGACTGAAACAGAGAAAGGATCACGGTGCCATAGCGTGTATACTGGGTGATCTTCTTTCGCCCCTCCTCGCCTTCTTTCTGCAGCTTCTGGAAATAAGGGACTACCGATCCCAAAAGCTGTAAGATAATAGAAGCGCTAATGTAGGGCATAATCCCCAGGGCGAAGATGGTCACCTGTTTAAAAGCGCCTCCTACGAACATATCGTACAGGCCGAACAGGGTCCCCTGTATTCTGCTCCAGAACTCTGCCAGAGCCAGCGGATTAATGCCTGGGACGGTGACATGGCATCCGAATCTGAAGACCACCAGCAGAGCGGCGGTGAAAAGAAGTCTTCTCCTTAACTCAGGGATACGGAAGACATTCTGGAAATTCCTCAGCACTTCATATCACCTCTGCTTTCCCCCCGGCTTTTTCGATCTTCTCTACAGCAGCCCTGCTGAACGCATTAGCCTTTATCCTCAGGGCAGTCTCCAGCTCTCCATCTCCCAAGATCTTAACCGGAAGACGAGGGTTAGTGATTAACCCAAGCTGTTTCAAACGGAGAGGCGTTATTTCACCTTCTAATCCTTTACGGGAAAGGTCGCTAAGGTTAACGATTTGATACTGTTTCCTGAAGATATTAGTGAACCCTCGCTTGGGAATCCTTCTCTGCAGGGGCATTTGTCCACCTTCAAACCAGGGTTTGACTCCTCCCCCTGACCGAGCGTTCTGCCCTTTATGTCCCCGACAGGCTGTTTTCCCATGTCCTGAGCCAGGGCCACAGCCCACTCTCTTGGGCTTCTTTACTGCTCCTGGCGCATATCTCAACTCGCTCAGATTCATCGAACCCCCTACCCCTCCTTAGTCGGTTTTAATCTCCACTAAATGCCGAACCTTCTCGATCATCCCCCTGATCTGGGGAGTGTCACGGTGTACTACAGTTTGATGAAGCCTCCTGATCCCCAAGGCTCTGAGGGTCAACCTCTGAGACTTCGATCTGCCAATGGCACTTCTGTTCTGGGTTATGTAGATGTTTGCTCCCATCATATCACCATTAAATCAATAGTGTGTCTCCAAAACCAAAGTTCATGTTGATTTTCGCTCAGTTACTACCAGGAACAATCCGAACGGACTGGCTTACAGCTGAAGGCCTCACTGGTTAAGTTGAAAAACTCTCTGCTGGGTTTTTGTCCACTGAAGCAGCTAAAAGCTCCTCCTCTCTGGTTTCCAGCTCTCCTCTCCTGATCTGTGCCATCTTGGTAATATCTTTTGTCGTCATAAGGGCCTGGATTGTCGCCCTTACGACATTGACCGGATTGGCTGATCCCAGGGATTTAGCCAGGATATTCTCCACCCCTGCCATCTCTAAGACAATTCTCACCCCTCCCCCGGCAATTATGCCCGTACCGGGAGAGGCCGGTTTCAGTAAGACTTTAGCTGCTCCAAACTTACCCATCACTCCGTGTGGGATAGTCCCGTTGACCAACGGGATGGAGACCATACTCTTCTTTGCTGCTTCTGTAGCCTTCCTTATCGATTCAGAAAGCTCGTTGGCTTTGCCGAACCCTACCCCCACACGACCTTTTTTGTCTCCGACAGCAACTAAAGCATTGAAGCTGAACCGTCGTCCTCCCTTGACTACCTTAGCCACCCGATTAACGTAGATAACGCCTTCGCTTAATTCTTGCTCTGTTGCTTTTTGCAATTAACCCTCCCTTTTTATTCAAAATTCCAGTCCTCCCTCACGGGCACCTTCAGCCAGAGCCTTTACTCTGCCATGATAGAGATACCCAGCTCGGTCAAACACTACTTTTTGAATCCCTTTCGCCTTGGCCATCGTGGCAAGAAATCTCCCCACCTCCCTGCTTTTCTCACACTTCCCCTTCATCGTTCGGATCTTCTCCCGCACCAGGGGAGTGAGAGTGGATACACCAAGTAAAGATTTTTGGGAAATGTCGTCGACTAATTGAGCATATATGTGCTTCAGGCTTCGGTACACTACCAGGCGGGGACGCTCGGCAGTCCCTATTACCCGCTTCCTTATATGTCGATGTCGCCTTTCTCTGTTAAATCTCACTTTCGTGGACTTTTCCATAATTGTAGCTCACCGTAGTTAAGGAAAGAATCCTCAGGAATTATATGCTTATGCGCCCGCTTTGCCCGCCTTACGACGGATCAGTTCGCCTTCATACCTAATTCCTCTTCCCTTGTAGGGTTCAGGGGGTCTGAAGGACCGAATTATTGCTGCTATCTGTCCAACCTTCTGCTTATCTATGCCCTTAACGATGATCTTCTGGGCCGCTTCCTGCTCACCTCTGGTACGGCGTCCCTCTTCCAGGGCAAATTCAATACCATCTGGAGCTGGAAGAATAATAGGGTGTGAGAACCCCAGGTTCAGCCGCAAGTTACCCCCATCTAATTGTGCTCGGTAACCAATCCCCACAATCTCCAGCTTCCGTTCAAACCCCTGGTTTACTCCCTCTACAGCATTAGCAATCAAGGACCGGGTGAGGCCATATAATGCTCTGCTGTAATTATCCTGGCTATTGCAGGTAAGCTCTACTTTTCCCTCCCTCACCTGTATCTGTATATTCGGCTTATAGGGCACCGAGAGCTCTCCTTTCGGCCCTTTTACCAATACATATCCATCTTCAACATCTACCTTAACCCCTTGGGGCACTACAATGGGTTTTCTGCCTATCCGTGACACCTGCTACTCCTCACTGATTTTGTATACCCTCGATTACCATATATAACAGATAACTTCCCCTCCCACTCCTGCTGCTCTGGCCTCTTCGTCAGTCAGCACCCCTCTGGAAGTGGAAAGTATAGCTATGCCTAGACCATTTAAAACCTTAGGAATATCCCGTTGACCTACATACTTTCTCAACCCGGGTTTGCTCACTCTCTTGATCCCCTTGATGAAACTGTTTTCCTTTGCATCGTACTTAAGATAGAGCCTAAGGCAACCTTGTTTGTTATCTTCAATAAAAATATAATCTTCAATGAAATCTCTCTCTCGAAGTATCTCGGCTATCCTCTGCTTCATCTTAGAGGCAGGGATATCTACCTTTCTGTGTTTTGCCCTGCAAGCGTTTCTGATATTGGTGAGCATATCAGCGATTGGGTCAGTCATACTCATATTTTATCCCCCATTTTGATCCAGAAGTCAATACCTTAGTATCAGGCTACTTAAGCTCTTCCACTGGCGGCTTAAGGCCTACCAACTTGCCTTAGTAACACCCGGGATATCACCAGAGAGAGCGAGTTCCCTAAAACATATCCTACATAGTCCAAACCGCCTTAAATAACCACGGGCTCTGCCACAACGAAAGCAGCGGTTATACTGTCGAACCTTAAACTTCGGTTTCTTCTTCGCTTTAACAATCAAAGCCTTCTTTGCCATGAACTCCCCTTTCAGCCTTTTTTTATAAAGGGTGTTCCAAAACCCTTTAACAGTTCAAAAGCCTCCTCGTCAGTGTTGGCTGAGGTCACAATAGTTATGTCCATTCCCATTATCTTCTCCACCTTGTCATAGCTTACTTCAGGGAATATAACCTGCTCTTTAATTCCCAATGTATAGTTGCCTCGACCGTCGAAGGAGTTAGCACTGATCCCCCGGAAGTCGCGGATTCGAGGCAGGGCGAAGTTCAAAAGTCTATCTAAAAATTCGTACATCCGATCGCCCCGGAGAGTCACTGCACAGCCAATGGGCATTCCTGCCCTCACTCTAAAATTGGAGATTGACCTTTTGGCTCTTCTGACAGAGGGTCTCTGCCCAGTAATAGTCGCCAGATCCTTCACGGCTGCATCCAGCAACTTAGGATTCTGGACAGCTTCACCCACTCCCATATTTATGACGATCTTCTCCAATCGGGGCACTTGCATTATATTACGATAACCGAACTTCTCCTTCAGTTTGGGAACAATCTCCTGCTGATACACAAGCTTAAGTCGTGCTGGCATAAGTCTATCTCCTTCTGAACCGAGAACAGAGGTAAATCATATTTAAACAGCCAAGAAAGGCGAAAAAACACAGTTACGATTTAAAGAGCATCCAACATCTCGCCGCACCTCTTACAAACCCTCACTCTGGTGCCATCCTCCATCGTTCTTCTGGCAACCCGTGTGGCTTGATTGCATCTTTTGCAGACAACCATCAGGTTAGAGAGCCGTATCGGCGCTTCCTTTTCCAGTATACCACCCTGTTGATTTGTCCGAGGGCGAGTATGACGTTTGACCATATTGACATGCTCAACAACTGCCTTGCCCTGCTTGGGGAAGACCTTCAATACTCTACCCTGTTTTCCCCTATAATCACCAGCAATTACCAGAACAGTGTCGTTCTTTTTAACCTTGAGTCCCATTTTCCTCTCTCAACAATTTAATAGACCTCTGAGGCCAGAGAAACTATCTTCATAAACTGTTTTTCTCGGATTTCTCTGGCCACCGGACCAAAGATTCTTGTGCCCCGTGGCTGTTTTTGGTCATCTATCAAGACAGCAGCGTTTTCGTCGAATCGGATGTAAGAACCGTCCTTTCTTTTCACCTCTTTTTTGGTCCTAACAACTACCGCTTTGACCACATCTCCCTTCTTGACCGTCCCCCCTCCAGGGATAGTAGCTTTCACCGAAGCAATAATGATATCACCAGCTCTGGCGTACCTTCTCCCAGATCCACCCAACACCTTGATGCACATTATCTCCTTGGCTCCAGTATTGTCAGCCACTCGCAATCTTGTATATTGTTGTATCATCTGGTTGTCCTCACCTCAAGCTTTGTCTACTCTGCCTTTGCTATTATTCTCACCAATCTCCAACGCTTAGTTCTGCTTAAGGGTCTGGTTTCCATCAACTCAACCAGATCGCCCACTTGAGCAACATTCTCTTCATCATGGGCATGAAGTTTCTTAGTCTTACGGAAAACCCGCCCGTAAAGGGAATGCCTCACTAATGTGGTTATCGCTACAGTAATTGTCTTGTCGGCCTTGTTACTGATCACCCTGCCTATTCTGACCTTCCTTTTTCCCTGTTGCCTCACTGCTGTTCTCCTTGAACTTCTTGGGGTTGGGGCCCCGATGCCAATCTCCTTAAGCCCAATTGATGTTCACGCAGAACGGTTTTCAGTTGGGCAATCTCCCGCTTTAACTGGCGAATCCTTCTGGGATTGCCTAACTCTTTTCTGGTGGCCAACTGAAATCTTAAGTTGGACAATTCCTCTTCGGCATCGCTGAGCCGATTTATCACCTCGTTATATGCTAACTCTCTCAGTTGGTAAGGTTTCATTTAAAGGACACTCTCCTCCGTACGTTCGATGAATTTGGTTTTAATAGGCAGCTTATGACTGGCAAGGGTCATCGCCCTTTGGGCTAACTCTCTGGAAATGCCCCCCAGTTCGAACATAATCCTTCCAGGTTTAACCACCGCTACCCAGTATTCTACCGAACCCTTCCCTTTTCCCATTCTGGTTTCAGCAGGTTTAACGGTTACCGGTTTATCTGGGAATATACGGATCCATAGTTTCCCGCCTCGGCGAACGTGTCTAGTCATTGCAATCCTGGCTGCTTCAATCTGCCGGCTGGTCACCCAGCCGGGTTCAACTGCCTGCAACCCGTATTCACCGAAGGCAAGCTCCGATCCCCTGTAGGCAACACCTTTCATCCGTCCCCGTTGTTGCTTCTTGTATTTAGTCTTCTTAGGCATTAACATTTAAAATATCCTCACTTACTGAAGCTCTTACTGTCGATTATCTCTCCTTTGTATATCCACACCTTTACTCCGATCGTACCGTAGGTGGTGAAAGCAGTAGCCGTACCATAGTCAATATCTGCCCTCAGGGTATGCAGGGGAACGCTTCCCTCTCTGTATTGCTCTCTCCTGGCCATCTCAGCGCCCGCTATTCTTCCTCCGCACATAATCCTGATGCCCTTGGCTCCCAGTTTCATTGCTGAGGCCACTGCCCTTTTCACTGCCCTGCGGTAGTTTACCCTCTGCTCTAACTGGTTTGCGATGTTTTCTGCCACCAACTGAGCATCCAGCTCAGGGTATTTTATCTCCTGGATATTGATATAAACCTCCTTTTTAGTTAGGTATCGCAGCTCATCCCGCAGTTTATCTACCTCTGCACCCTTTCGGCCGATCACTATCCCCGGCCGAGCAGTGTGAATGGTAAGGGTTAACTGTTTAGCCGCTCGTTCTATGGCGACTTTTGACACCCCAGCATGGTTGAAACGGCTCTTCACATATTTGCGAAGCATCAGGTCTTCCCGGAGCAGCTCGGAAAAGTTCTGCCGGGCGAACCACCTTGACTTCCAGGTCTTAATAATTCCCAATCTGAATCCTAATGGGTGCGTTTTCTGCCCCACATGAAACCTCCTATTCTTCTTCCCCAACCACTACAGTGATATGGCTTGACCGTTTTCTAATTGGTGTAGCTCTCCCCATTGCTCGGGGGCGAAACCTTTTCAGCGTTGGCCCCGGATTTACACGGATATCCTTGATAACCAGCTCCTCGGTGTTGACCTTTGCACCACCTTCTTGGCCAAGTAGGTTGGCAATGGCTGAACGAAGGACCTTCTCAACGGGGCCAGAAGCGGTTTTCGGAGAGAAATGGAGCAGATTCAACGCCTCCTCAACCGCCTTACCTCTTATCATATCAATCACTTGTTTAACCTTGCGGGGGGATATTCTGATATACCTACCCTCTGCCTTTGCTTGCATCTACCTCTCCTCATACACCATTTTGCCTTCACTTGTTTTCTTCTTTTATTGAGGCTTTGAATACAACTCTTCAATATCGGGCACTTTTCCACTTGCCAGCCGGTAGAGGACCTCCCCTGCGTTTCTCACCACCAGAATTCCCTCATCCTCTCTGTTCACATAATCCTGAATCCTGACCCAGTCAGGGTCTAAATAGCCAAGATTTATCTTCCTGCACCTCTGTTTGGGAATACCAGTGGCCAAGAGTACTTCTATTCGAGGGGCCTCTTTACCGTCTATGAAAGTCCCAATTCCCTTTACATGGGTGGAGTGAGCCAGAATTGCCCCCGGCACATCTCTGAACCTGTCCATTTGCTTCAGAAAGTAGTCTCGGGTGTGATATCCCACCTTTTCTATAGCCTCTCCGTGGGTGTAGGAGACCTCCCTTATATGGGGGGCATAGATTATCAATCTCCCCCCGTCTTCTACTATTGGTTCCAGTTTATACATGCACTTCCCTGCTGTCCATAGATCTTCGTACATCTGGGGGGCAATGGACAAAACGGTGTGAAAGGCCCTATCCAAGTACTCGATATTAACCTGGGCAGACAGGTCAGCTGCCTTTGACCACGATTCCTCCCCTCCGGCGAAAAACCCCAAGACCTTTCCCTCTTTTTCCACAAAGGAAAAAAGGGTTATGGGAAGACCAATTAAAGATACTGCTTTGTTAATGACCTGCCTGGGAGCAGTATCCTTCACCCCGTTGATCTTGGGATTGGTAATCAAGGCCCCCAGCCAGTGGAACTTGTGGATGATCTGGGGTCCGGCAACCCCTGGGAAAAGGTATTTATATCCTCCCGAGAATCCCACCACTTCATGGGGGAAAACAGGACCCACTATCAGAAGCTCATCGTATTCAAAGATCCTCTTATTTATGTGTACAGGAATATCCTCATCTAAAAGTCCTTGGGACAGCTCTCGTACCTGTTGTCGGGGGATTGTCCCGATACATCTCAGCTCTTCGAGGTCATCCCAGCGGTGCTGAAACAGGCCAACCTCTTTGTATTTGGTCTTCCTCTCTTCTCTGGTTATCCCTAAATGTCGATATAGTTTTGTCTCATCTAAAATCGGATGGGTGCCCAGGGCAATTATGAAATCTAACTTCCTCGTCCTGCTCAGAAGTTGTTCTGAAATAGACCGGAAGAAGAGATCTACCGGGCCGGAGCGAGTAGTATCTGGGATTACAACCAGAACCCTCTTATCTTTATAGTCCCGCCTTTGAAGAGCCTCTTTACAGAGAGCAGAAAGTTCCTCTCTGCTCAGAAACCTCGCCGTCTTCTCTATATCCATTCTACAGGATGAGCAACCTTCCCTCCGGGTTAAAGCTCTGGTAGAGAGATATTCTTATCTGCTGTTTCTCCCGGTAAGAGCTTCTATGGTCATAGTTAGGTCCTTCCCAAGGGGGCGTGGTGAGCAAAGACTTATTAAACTCATCTAAGAGTTTTCTCTCGAACTGACCCGCATATTCCCCCTTAATGAAGACCTGGAAGGCTTGGAGAAACTCATTCCAAGCCTGTTGTTCTCTCCCCGGGGCAGTGGGATAGAACAGACCGTTGTTGGCCTTCACTGCCTTCAGGTCTCCAGCTCCATCCCCGAGCATCAGTACCTGATCATCCTTATATCCGCCGGCTCTCTTGGCCATCTCAATGTGATGGGCCTTCGATCCCATCTCCTGGCCACAGATGAGTCGAACATATTGGGCTATCCCCTGGGCCTCCCAGTAGTCGGCCAAATCCTTATAGGGAGTTTTGGAAACCACTATGATGTCAGCATACTGGGCCATCAGTTCCAGAGATTCCCTTACATTGTTGAAAGGGGGGATTTTGGCCGATATATGAGGAAAGGTTCTGTTCACCGCTTCGCTCCAACCCAAGAGTTTATACAGAGCGAAATTGGTGGGATTTTCATTAATAAATCTCTCCAGACTGGGATTGCCCAGTCCCAGTTTATTCTCTCGGGCATAGGAGATGTAATCATCCAAAGGTTTCCTGTCAGGAAGTTGGATGTTCTTCTCTTTTAAAACCTGTTTCACATCCGCTCTTTGACCGAGGGCGGTGAGAGTCAATTGCACGGCGATAAAACGGTTACAGCCTCTGTCTACAGAAAATAGATTATAATATTCGGCTACCTCACGGAAGTAAGACTCAATACCCCACAGACCGTAGAACTCCATGAAATGGGGGTGAAATATGAGCATCTGCTTCCCGTTCATATTATCGGTGACACAACCATCGGTATCGATGGCCACCAAGAAATCCTTCCCCCGTTTAAACTCCCTTAGCTGCCTCTCTGGATCTTCTCTTATCTGTTCCTCAGTCAATCTGGATAGAGCCATCTGTCTTGTCCTTTTCTAACTCCTATATCCCCAGGGCACATACTCTCTGCACTTTTGGGGAGCAAGTATCTCCTTAAATTCTGTGAATCGAGGGAGCACCTCGCCGATTAAAGGCATCGCCCAGTTCACAAAATCGTCGGTCACATCCACTTTGTCTGGAGCAATCCACTGCCTGGGGAACTCTCTCTTTGAATTAGCCACCCTATCCAAGGGCACCTTATCATATCTAACCTTGTAAGCACTGCCAGGTTCCCTTATTATGGTAGCCATAAATCCCTCCTCACCAGCCAGGGCGAGTTTCACTGCGTATGCTCCCACCTGGTAGGCTTCTCTCAGGTCTGTCTCGGAGACATAGGCAATTTCCCGCCTCTGACGGGTGCCTGGTCTTTCCGATCTGGCTATCCCCCGGACTGACAGTCTGCTTTGCGCCCTGCCCCTGGTGTCTTTTCTATCCATCCCATTGAGGTAGTTTGTGACCACCTGTTCGGCTGCCTTCTCTGCCGCGCTGAACTGTTCGTTCCCAAAGCTGTCGCGCAAGATTCCCAGATCTCCTACCGACACCCCTTCGCCGATCACCACTATGCATCTTCCGAACTCTTCTATTTTCTCGTTAACCTTCTTAGTTATGAACTCTAAGTTCCCCTCGCAGTTATCCTTGGGCAAGGCTTCAGGCAGGACTATGACCAAGGGCATTTTCCTTTCCGGGTCTGCAAGCCTGGCCGCCGCAGGGATAAAGCCGATCTTCCTTCCCATCACTCCAATCACCAGAACAGGGTCACTGGTATAGCTTGCTTTATTCTCCTCGTTTGCCTCCAGAATGTTGATAGCCGTGCTTCGGGCTGTACTTCCATAACCAGGATTGTGGTCGCAAACGGCAAATGTACCATCTTCCTGTAAGGGACCACCTACATCGTTATCAATCGTTTTGGGAATCCCAGTGCAGACCAGCTCCAGATCATTCTCCTTGGCTAACATACTCACTTTATAAGCCGTATCCATTGAGTCGCCGCCGCCGCAGTAAAAGAAATAACCGATATCATGGGCCTTGAAGACCTCCACAATCCTGTTTAAGTCTTCGTCACTCCTTATCTTATACCTACAACTGCCGATAGTTCCTGCCGAGGGGGTTCTCTCTAACAGGGCTATCTGCTGGGGAGACTGAACGGTGATATCTACCAACTCCTCTCGGAGAACACCAAGTATCCCCATCCTGGCTCCATATATCTTACCCACTTTGTTGGAAGCAGTCAACTGATCAATTGCTCCCCGAAGGCTGTTGTTTATCACTGCGGTTGGGCCTCCTGACTGGGCAATAACTGCATTCCTCATCTGTTCCCCCCTTTACTTCTTCTGCTCCGGGCACCCTGGTTGAGTCCACAGAGTATGAAAAATCCCCGGTTCATCAAATCTCTCATAGGTATGGGACCCGAAATAGTCCCTCATAGCTTGGATTAAGCTGGCTGTGGGCAGTATCTTTGCCCGATAGCTGTCGAAATAACTTATTGATTGACTTAAAACAGGAACAGGTACACCGTAACTGACTGCTGCTTGCACTACTGCCCTTAAACTGGAAACATTTTCATTAAGTACTTTACTAAAGTTAGATGACAACATAAGATTAGGCAAATCAGATTCTTCCCTTAATGCCTCCTCTATTACTGGAAGCAGCCTCGACCGTATGATGCATCCTCCTCTCCATATATGAGCAATCTCGGCTAAAGGAAGGTGGTAATTGTATTCTTCAGAACCGGCTTTCAGAAGGGCAAAACCTTGAGAGTACGCTATTCTTATCGCAGCCTCCAAGGCCTTGTACATTTGCTGAATAAACTCTTCTTTGTCCCCCTCATACTGGGAAGCAGGCCCCTCCAAGACGGATGAAGCAACAGTTCTTTGGTCTTTTTGTGCCGAGATGAACCTGGCCAGGAGAGCAGCGCTTAGCGAATGAACCGGAACTCCCAAATCATAGGCCTTTTGAGAAGTCCATTTCCCTGTTCCCTTCTGCTTGGCCGTATCTTTTATAATCTCAATGATTGGCCTGCCCGTCTTATGGTCTTGCCTCCCGGTTATGTCAGTAGTAATCTCCATCAAATAGCCGCCTATTGTACTCTCTTCTGTCCACACCTTAAAATGATTGTGAATCTCTTCTGTGCTCAAGCCCAAACAATCTTTTAGGATATGATAAGTCTCAGCAATAGCCTGCATAATGGCATATTCAATCCCATTGTGCACCATCTTCACGAAATGCCCTGCTCCCCCTGGCCCCATATAGGCACAACAGGCATCTGAGTTCACTTTAGCAGCAATTGCTTTGAGAATAGGTTCCACTACCCGATAGGCGGTTTTACTTCCCCCGGGCATTATGCAGGGGCCTTTCAACGCCCCCTCCTCGCCACCGCTTATGCCAGTGCCGATGAAGACAAATCCTTCAGATTCTGCCTGCTTAACCCTTCTTTCCGTGTCTTCAAAATGAGAATTCCCACCTTCAATGACGATATCCCCTGGAGAAAGATAGGAAAAGAGCTCCTTTAAGAAACCATCCACTTTCCCGGCCGGAATCATTATCCAGATGGCCTTCTTTCCGTCCCCGAAACAGTTCATCAAATCCTGAAGTGAAGAGGCGACTTTTATCCCCTGGGAAGAGGCCTTCTCCCGTGTTCCCGAATCAAGGTCGTAGCCTACCACATCAATATGCTTGTCCAAAAGATTCAAAGATAGACTTTTCCCCATAGGACCTAACCCAACCATGCCAATTTTCTTTACCTCCATTTCCGACCTCACCTCCTTAGATTCCTGAAAATGCATTGAACCCTCCGTCAATGGGGATGACTGTTCCAGTGACAAAACGACTGGCCTCAGAGGCAAGCCAAATACAAGCACCGATGAGCTCTTCTGGCTCACCAAACCTTCCCATAGGAGTATGGGCAATAATGGTCTTACCTCTGGCGGTTAAATTCCCTGTTTCATCCAAAAGGAGATAACGGTTTTGTTCGGTAAGGAAAAACCCTGGGGCAATAGCATTTACCCTTATTTTTTTATTGTATTCTTGGGCAAAATGGACAGCCAGCCATTTGGTGAAGTTACTCACTGCTGCTTTGGCGGCCGAGTAGCCTGGTATTCTGGTTAAGGGGCGAAAGGCGCTCATAGAGGAGATATTAATGATCGAACCGCCTTCTCTGTTTTTTACCATAGTCTTTCCAAATACCTGAGAGGGGAAGATAGCCCCCCCGAAGAGATTCAGGGTTACAACCTTTTCTAACCCCTCAAAAGGCAGGTCAAAAAAGCTCATTTCGGCAGAGGTTGTCGCCTCCTTGATATTCCCGCCAGCAGCGTTGAGTAATATGTCCACCTGGTCGAAGTCTTTCATCACCTGGTCGTGGCAGAGTTTTATCTTTCGGGGATCCAGCACATCTATATAATAACCTTTGGCTTCTATCTGCTCGCTTAAGAGCTTCTTCACCACACCGGCAGTGTCCTTGATATCGCATATGGCTATTTGGGCTCCTGCTTTCCCCAACCCTTTGGCGATCACCGAGCCTAGCACACCTGCCCCTCCGGTAATCACCGCTTTTTTCCCTTTAAGAGCAAATATCTCCAAACTCATTTAATTCTCCCTGTGCAAACCTGCTCAATGCTTCGGAGGCCAGGCTATCTCTTCTTTGCTACGGTTCGCCCTGCCAGTTTCCCCCCGTGACTACGAAAAGTGCGGGTGGGGGCAAATTCGCCCAATTTATGGCCCACCATATTCTCCGTAATATAGACGGGAATGAATTTATTCCCATTATGCACCGCCAGAGTATATCCTACAAATTCTGGGGATATTGTCGAGCGCCTGGCCCAAGTTTTGATTACCTTTTTCTCTCCCGTCTGACTCAATTTGCGAATCTTCTTAAGGAGTTTGGGATCAACGTAAGGCCCCTTCTTAATAGAGCGTGCCATCTGCTATCGTCCTCTTCTCTGAATTATCAATTTATCGGATGGTTTCCCTTTCTTTCTCGTCTTATATCCCTTAGTGGGTTTGCCCCAGGGTGTACACGGATGTCTGCCACCGGAACTTTTGCCCTCTCCCCCTCCCATAGGGTGATCAATGGGGTTCTTTGCCACACCTCTGGTCTTTGGTCTCCGTCCTAACCATCTGGCTCTGCCTGCTTTTCCCAACTGGACATTCCCATGCTCTACATTACCAACCTGTCCCACAGTGGCGTAGCAGTCCAGACTTACTGCTCGCACCTCCCCAGAAGGCAATTTCAACTGGGCATAGTTCCCCTCTTTTGCCATCAGGCGTATCGATGTGCCTGCTCCCCGAGCCAATTGTGCCCCCTTGCCCGGGATTAGCTCAACACAGTGAATCACCGTACCCAGGGGGATTCTCCTTAAGGGCAGAGCATTGCCCACCTTCGCTTCGGCGTTTTCTCCTGAGACAACCACATCGTTGACCTTCAACCCTATAGGAGCAATAATATACCTTTTCTCTCCGTCAGCATAGACCAGCAAAGCTATCCAGGCGGAGCGATTAGGGTCGTATTCAATAGAACGCACCCGAGCAGGGATTCCTCTCTTATCCCTTTTAAAGTCCACAATCCGCAGTAGGCGTTTATGCCCCCCCCCTCTGTGCCTTGAAGTAATTCTACCTAAGTTATTTCTCCCTCCCGATTTTTTCACCGCCACAAGTAACGGCTTTTCCGGCTCAGTCTCTGTCAGCTCTTTAAACAACAGACTTGTCTTAAATCTAAGTCCGGGAGTGATTGGCTTGTATTTTTTGATCGGCACTCTGCTATACCTCCTCGAATAACTCTATTCTATCCCCTTGCTTAAGGGTAACAATAGCCTTCTTCCGGTTCGGTCTTCTTCCCTCAAATCTCCCAAATCGTCTGGGTTTACCATGGGTGGAGACGGTCCGTACTTGGGTAACCCCTACACCGAAAACCTCCTCTATTGCCTTCTTTATCTCAATCTTATTAGCGTTCTTAGCTACCTCAAAGACATATTTGTTCTGTAAGTCTCTTAATTTCATTGCTTTTTCTGTAACCACAGGGCGAATTATGAGTTTTCTGGCCTCATTCATCCTAACAGTACCTCCTTGACTTCTTCCAGTCCGCTTTTAGTCAAAAGTAAGACCTTCGAGTCCAACAAGTCAT
>CAZQSC010000049.1:0-15403 GCA_964595705.1 uncultured bacterium
CCTACGATAGAGGCGTTCAGGGAGAAGGTAGGCAATATACAAAACCGTTCGTTCTAAACAATATGCAACACGGGAAAACACTAAAGCACACTGAAAAAGTCTTAAACAGGAGGGGATTTTGGTTTTTTCGGTGGGTTCAGTGATTTCGGTGTTGCCTTCTTATAGCTAAGTCAAAAGCTCGGACGTTTTACGTTTCACGGGCGGATTCTTTTTTGAAACTTCTTTAAGATTAAGACGGAGGACAAAATTATGTTTCCATTCGGAGCGCGATATCTTCGCGGGGCAGCCCCTGATCCTGGCCTACATTCCTCCTCGGATTTAGACTGAAAAGCCGGACACCCCCGCCGCGACTGCGGTCAAGGAGTTCGCTATTAGTCTTGCCCACCGGGGTGGGGTGAAAACGTCCCATCATCGTGGATGTGGCAGGGGTTATCGCAAAGGAGGCGAAATGTATGAACGACAAAAATGATATGCAAGCTAAAGACGAGAATTACTTTTGTCATATTGTAATTCCTTCAAAGAATTACCAAAAATCAAAGATTTTCTTTGAAAAAGTCTTTGGATGGAAAGTTCAAAAAGTGCCAGGAAGCAGGTCCTTGAATGTTCTGCCACCATCAAAAAAAGGACCGAGTGCAGAATTGAACTCAGAAGAGGAGCTCATAGTTCCAGCGATTCATACATCCAATATCGAAGCAGAACTTAAACTAATCGGGGAGTTTGGTGGTAAGGAGCTAAAGGGCAAAACCCCAATTGGCGAGAATGCAGAATATGGATACTACGCACTATTTGAGGATCCTCAAGGAAACAGGATGGCTCTTTATTCTGAGAAATGAATCCAGCAAGATAAAATGAAATTGTCACATCGCTTAGCCAAGTAATTGACCCTCCCCAGGTTGGGAACCTGCGAGAGGATTCAGGCTTAATTTGAACTTTTTGAGAAAAGGAAAATCGGAAATGAGACCGAACAAAAAGCATGTTGAATCGTCAAAAGTGGCGGATAAGGCAACTTCGGCAGCAGCATTCTGTCAAGATAAGCCTGCCTACAAAGACCCCACACTGCCGATCGAGGTGAGAGTGAATGATCTCGTTTCCAGAATGACGCTGGAGGAGAAAATCTCGCAAATGATGCATAGCGCACCAGCAATCGAGCGGTTGGATATTCCAAAATATGATTGGTGGAATGAATGCCTGCACGGTGTTGCCAGGGCAGGGATTGCCACAGTATTTCCTCAGGCAATCGGTTTGGCTGCCACCTGGAATACCAATCTGATTCACCGGGTGGCTACCGCAATTTCAGATGAGGCGCGAGCTAAACATCATGAGGCTGTTAGACAGGGAATTAGAGAGATTTACAGGGGACTTACTTTCTGGTCTCCGAACATCAATATCTTCAGAGACCCAAGGTGGGGCAGAGGTCAGGAAACCTACGGAGAAGATCCATATCTTACCTCGAGAATTGGGGTGGCATTTGTCAAAGGGCTACAAGGAGACGACCCTCACTACCTGAAGACCGTCGCCACACCCAAACACTTTGCGGTTCACAGCGGTCCGGAAAAAGACCGTCACCATTTTGATGCCAGGGTTAGTGAAAGAGATCTGAGGGGAACCTATCTTCCGGCTTTCAAGGCTTGTGTTCAGGAAGGCAAGGCAGCTTCGGTCATGGGAGCCTACAGCAGGGCCAATGGTGAACCTTGCTGTGCGAGTAAGACCCTGCTGCAAGAGATTCTGCGAAATGAGTGGGGATTTGATGGATATGTGGTATCTGACTGCGGTGCTATTTGCGATATTTTCAAGGGTCATCGTGTTGCCAAAACAGCTCAGGAAGCTGCTGCCATGGCGGTGGGTGCTGGCTGTGACCTTAACTGTGGTGAAACCTACGGTGCGTTGCTCATAGCGGTCGAGCAAGGGTTGATTTCCGAAGAAGCAATTGACAGGGCGGTCAAGCGTCTGTTCACTGCCCGGTTTCGCCTGGGAATGTTTGATCCACCAGAAATGGTTCCCTACGCCCAAATTCCGTACGAAGTGAATGACTGCCAGGAGCATAGAGAACTGGCCCTGCAGGCAGCCAGAGAATCCATCGTGCTGTTGAAAAATGAAAATGATTTCTTACCGTTGGACAAGGATCTGAAATCAATAGCGGTGATAGGCCCCAATGCCAATGATGTCCAAGTCCTTCTAGGAAACTACCACGGAACTCCTTCCCGGGCTATAACGCCTCTTGAAGGCATTAGAGGTAAGGTTGCCCCGCATACCGAGGTTTTCTATGCGAAAGGGTGTGAGATTAGCGGAACCTCCACCGAGGGCTTTGCAGAGGCCGTGGAGCTTGCCCAAAAATCTGATGTTGCCATTGTAATTGTCGGGCTTTCACAAAAGATGGAAGGTGAGGAAGGGCAGGAGGAAGGTGTGGAAGAAGGCGAACGTAGTCAAGGGGATCGAACAGATTTGGCCTTGCCGGGTGTTCAGGAAGATTTGCTCAAGGCCATCCATGCTACCGGGACCCCCATCGTGGTTATCCTGATCAATGGAAGTGCCTTAGCAGTCAATTGGGCAAATGAACACGCTGAGGCCATCGTGGAGGCATGGTATCCCGGCGAGGAAGGAGGCACCGCCATAGCTGATGTGCTCTTTGGGGACTACAACCCCGGGGGAAGGCTGCCGGTCACATTCTACAAGTCGGTAGATCAATTACCCCCTTTCACCGATTACAGAATGGAAGGCAGAACGTACCGCTACCTAAAAGAAGAGCCTCTATTTCCGTTTGGATACGGATTGAGCTATACAAAATTCAGGTACAGCAATCTGAAGGTGAAGCCGAAAAAGGTGGCGCCAGGCGAGAATGTCCAGATCAGTGTGGAGGTGGAGAATATCGGCAAGCGGGCCGGTGATGAAGTTGTGCAGCTTTACCTGACTGATGTTACTGCTTCGGTGCCGGTACCAATTAGACAGCTTCAGGGCTTTGAACGAATAACCTTGGCAGCCGGCGAGAAGAAAATCGTTAAGTTTACGTTGACCCCAAATCAGATGTCTCTCATCGACGATGATGGAAAACGCGTTATTGAGCCTGGCGAGTTTACAGTAGCAGTTGGTGGAGGTCAGCCTACCGGCAAAAGGATAGCTGATAGTGAGTCCAATGTTTTGACGGATAGCTTTGAAGTTACGTGAGGAGTAAAACGTGAAACGTGAAACGTGAAAAGTAGTCCTAATGTTGGTGTTTAATCATACTTCACGTTTCACGCATCACGTTCTACGTAGGATGTCTTCTCCCAGTGTTCACGTGTATTTGGTATACCTTGAATGCACTGATCAAAAAAGGACTAAAGATTGATATTCAGAGCGACCACACAGTCTTTGAACAATCGCTGGCGTTGTGAAGGCGGATACCGCGAAGTGCTGGCAATTGCTATCCCGCTAATTTTGAGCACGGGAGCGTGGGGGATTCAACATTTCGTGGACCGAATGTTCCTGACCTGGTACTCACCTGAGGCCATTGCGGCTGCAATGCCGGCTGGTATCCTTAATTTTACCATAATGAGTTTGTTTCTGGGAACCGCCGGTTATGTTAGCACATTCGTTGCCCAATACCACGGTGCAAGTCGATGCGAGAGGATTGGTCCAATCCTTTGGCAAGGGATGTATGTAGCAATCATGAATTAAAATTTTGTGTAGAGGCCTCTAAAAAATCTGGAGACGTCCAATGACCAAAAGAGAAAAGGCAATAGCAAGGATCAGACAGAAAAGTCCAGATGTTGCCGATGTTATTAAACTGTGCCAAAATAATGCTTGAATCGGGCTGTGATATCATTTATATTACCCTGGTCTGGTCGGGATTGCTTACCCGCCAGGCCTTTGAGAGATTTACCTATCCAGCCACCAACAGAGTTATCCAGGGAATCCACGACTACGGGGGGCTGGTTCTGCTTTTTGCCAACAGATAGCACAATTGAATAAGTGACTGGTTACTGGTTCACTAATCACCAGGCACCAATCACCAAGGAAATAGGTGCAATAAACAACAACTCTGGAACAGTAAGAAGCCAGGGTCGAATCGTCGTTCACAAGGCAAAACTTGGGAGAGTCAACTTATGAGTACCAAACCAATCAGAACAGGTATTGCTGGACTGGGTCGCAGTGGCTGGGACATCCATGCCAAGTCAATTTCAAAAATACCTGATCTGTACAAAGTAGTCGCTGTCTTTGATCAGGAGCCAGCCAGACTGAAAGAAGCAGCCGAGGAATTTTCCTGTCGCACTTACACTGAGTATGAGGAATTTCTCTCTGACCCAGAGATGGAGCTGGTGATTGTGGCTACTCCATCTCATCTTCACGCTCCTCACACCATCTCTGCCCTGAAGGCTGGCCATCATGTCCTCTGCGAAAAGCCTATGGCGGTGGCGACCGAAGAAGCAGACCGGATGATAGAGACGGCCAAAGTCTGCGGTCGCGTCCTCACCGTATTTCAGAACCGCCGATATGACCCCGATTTCCAGAAAGTCAAAGAAGTTATTGAATCCGGGCGGATAGGAAAGGTCCTACTAATTCGCATAGCACAACACTTTTTCCAGCGGCGTAACGACTGGCAGACGCTCAAAGAATACGGCGGAGGGATTCTCAATAACTGGGGAGCTCACCTTTTGGATCAGGCTATGCTTCTCCTTGGTGAAGAAGACCCCGAAGTGCTGTGCCAACTGGCTCACACAGTATCGGCCGGGGATGCCGAGGATCACGCCAAAATAACGTTAAAAGCCTCCAGGGGACTGGTTGTAGATCTGGAGTTGTCCAGTTGCGCTGCCTTTAGCCAAGACAGCTGGTTTGTTATCGGGACCTGTGGGGGCATAAGAGGCAGCACAGGGGAACTGACTATTAAATGGTTCGCTCCTAATAGCTTGCCCGCTGTGCAGGTTGATCGTCGCCCTCCTCAGGAGAGAGATTATGGTAAGCCAGAAGAAATACCGTGGCAGACTGAAGTCTGGCACGCTGCTGATTCCCAATACCCTGGCTGGGAACAGATCTATTTTGACCTTCATCGAACCATAAGAGAGGGGGCACCGCTGGTGATCACACCAGAAAGTGCCCGACGCTACATTGCCCTGATAGCTCGCTGTAAGCAGCTTTGTCCTGTGTAGATTAGAGCTAATTTCTACCGCAAGGGTCGCAGAGCCTGTCTGGCCAGGAGAGGCGCAAAGAATGCAAAACGCTAATCGTACAGGTGGGCAGACTTTGAACTTCTGGCGTTGAACAGAAAAATGAGAACATGGTGAGACTTAGTTCAGAAAAAACAAATTAAAAGGAGGAGTTTCCATTATGGGATCTGTGAACAAAGAATTTATTATCGAGGCTATGCGACGGATGAGCAACTGGCTGGCTGAGCACAAATTGGTAAATGGTGCTTACTCGGTGCCGGTTACTGGCGGATCGCCGTTGGGAGAAAGCGCCCACGTTCTAATAGGAAATGTTGGTTTGTGGGTGTTTACCAGAGAACAAGTTTTTTCTCAACGTGCTCTGGAAGATGCTGACTTTCTGGTGAAAAATCGTCAGTTAGGTTCTTCTGACCTAGAGTTGGCTCTGTGGGCGGTGTATCATTACTTGGGCTCAGAATTAACGTCTGAACAAAAAGAAACCTACAAAACCGCTGCTCTCGAAGTGGCAGAAAGTAAGATTGCTGCAGGCGATGCCAGCACCAATTTTCAAACGGTAGGTCACACTGCCCTTGCCTGGGCAATCAGTTACTATTTCAAACGGGAGGAAAAGATTGCCCAGCGGGTGAACCAAAAGATTGATTCCTTCTATAACCCCTCTTTTGGTTACCTTCAACCCGATGGCAGTGTGTGGTATTGGTGTCGGGAGATTGCCGAAAAGAATGATGATCTGGCTCGTTGTGATCTGGACTATGGCTACGATGTATGGATCAAAAATTACCTCCATCGTGCCTGGTTTGTTCTGAAGCTGTGCGGAAAGGATATTGGAGCCGAGCAGAAACAGAAGATGAATCACGGCGACACAGTAGTTGAGTCCTACTGGGTGCCTGGCTGGTTGAACAATTTTCGCACTACCAAACGCCATCGTTGGTTTCACACTGGTCATATCTTTCAACTAGCTAAACTGCTTATGCAGAGTGCGTACAATCATCAGAATCCCTATCGTGCCTGGATGTCCCTGGACACCATTCGCTGCCTGAAGGCAATACAGAAGCAGGATGGCTCCCTACCGGGGAAGCAGTTTGATTCTCTGGCAACCCAGGTTTATCTGAGCACAGATATGGCTGCCACTGCTACGAGTTTGGCGAGATTGGCCGAGATATTGCTTTTTTGGTATGAGCCGCAGATCAAGCCCGAACCGCGTTTTTATCCTCTTTCGGGTACCTGCGTGGCTCGGGGAGAGAACTATTACATCCAGTCCACTGGCCCAGGTGCTATCGTTGACGAAGGAATTGATGGCTACACCCGTCTTTATGAGGCTATGGGCACGCTAATCAAAGGTGGCAACTATGCCTGGTACTCTCCGAAGACCGAACGCATGATGACCGATTCACCTATTGAGACCGGTCAAACCACTTTAGTCTGTATCGACAATATTGTCTATGGAACCATGTCTGATTGCGAGGCTTCCCAGCAGTTGCTGGATGGGTCTGATTCCTCTCTGAATGGCAAGCGGGTGCGATATATTGCCCATCCGACCACCCCTGACGGAAAACGCCGGGCCCCACTGCGAGTGGAGAGCACTTATGCCTTTTTCTCAGATTATGTTCTGCTTGAACGCAAGCTGAGCGCTCTGGAAGACTTTCGAGCTGACTTCGTGATGGACAAGCATGCTTTTCGGCTTCCTTTTGATACTACTATCTGGTACGATGACGGCCAGGGAGAGAACAAAGTAGTGATCGAGCCGCTCTCCAAACTCCGCCGACCGTTGAAGCGCTATTCGCTTCGCCGACCGGTTGATGTGGCAACTCTGAAGCAACCCCGCTGGATTTACATTGAACAGCAAGGCTTTGGGATGATCATTCGTCAGATGGGAGCTCTTCAACTCCGCATTTACGATTGCAACGACTGGGGGAATATGACCGGCCTCCAACTGGGATATCTGATCTTTGACTATCCGCTGGAGTGGAAGGCGGGAGAAGAGCGCCTGATAAAAGTGATCTTAACAAATGCCCAGACGATTGAGCAGTTTAAAAAGTGGGTGAAAGACCAGTCAGTTTGAATAATCCCAGATTCGGAAAACTCTGTTAAAGATTTTTCTATCTTTTGCAATTTGTGTCAAATAAGGCTTGGGTTTGACTCTATAAGTTTAAGAATTACATATCGTCCCTAATGGGACTAATACCTTTGGGGGACAATTTTTCTATAAACATGTCGTCTCTAACGAGACCCCTGTCTGTTCCGATAGGGACAAAATGTTTATAGCATAGGATTAACCATTTGTTTTGAACCTCCCGCAGGTTTAGAACCTGCGGGAGACTGAAGAGAGACGAAAGGAGGACAAAGTGTTCAAACTGGGAATCATCGGCTGTGGTACCATTGTTCAGGGGATGCACGTGGATGCCCTGAAGCTCTTGACAGAAAAGGTGAGAGTGACCGCCCTGGCCGATCCCTCAAGTGAAAGCCTGGCTGCGGTCGGCAAGTCCTTAGGGGTTCCTGAAACTCGCTGGTACAACGATTACCGCGAGATGCTGCGCAAAGAGGAGCTTGATCTGGTAGACATTGCTACCCCACATTTTTTGCATGAACCTGTTGCAGTAGAATGCGCCAAAGCTAAAGTGAACATTGTTCTGGAAAAACCCATGGCCACCACTCTTGACCAGGCCGACAGAATCCTGGAGGCGGTAGATTCGAACGGGGTTCACCTCTGCATCATGCACAATTACCGCTACTATCCGGCCAATCTTAAGGCATTTGAGCTTCTGAAGGGTGACACCCTGGGCGAACGCTTCCTTTATCGTAATGAAGAGCTTGGCTGGGGTTGGTGGCGAGGTGCCCAAGGATATGATCCCGACTGGCGGACTCGTTCAGCCCGTGCTGGAGGTGGAGCTCTCATCGACAACGGCTACCACAATGTTTACCTGGCCAGAGAGATGGTAGACTCACCGGTGAGGACTGTTTATGCTAAGGTTGGCACCTATGTGCAGAACATAGAAGTTGACGACACCGCTCTTTTGCTTCTGGGGCATGAAAACGGGGCGGTCACCAGCATCCAGATTGCCTGGAGTATCAAGGTGGATGCCACCGGCGTTAACGAGGTGCACGGAACAAAAGGTTCGATTTCCTTTTCTCTGAAGCCTGGGCATCTGGCTGTGTTCTACAACGAGAGGGGTGAATGGGAGTACCCGGATATTTCGGCTCCTTATCCGGTTACAGCAGCCTGTCTGTTCGATGAATGCCTTGAGGCGCTTGAAGTTGGAAAGCCGATGCCGGTGGATGGAAGAGAGGGTAGGCGGAATTTGGAGATAATCCTGGCAGCCTATCAGTCCGCCCGAACCGATAAAGTCGTAGAGGTGTGAATTTGACGAATTCTTGGGACAACTTTTGGTTAATGGGGATATTATAGCTCATGAGTATCAATTTTGCGGAATTACATAGGCAGGTTGTTCGTGGAGAGTCAAATGGAAAGATAATCTGGCAACCACGCATTGGTTGTTGGGTGAGTGACAAGCGCTTTGCTGGTCAAGAACTGCCGCCACCGTTCACTGGGTTGGATTATCCCGACATCTACCGCGAATTGAAGTGTTCAGCTCGTATCTATGAGTACAATGCATGCTTCAAGTGCATAGAGCATCCCTCCGTGACGACCACGAAGCGGCAGTTGAACGAAATGGATGTTGAGGTCACGATTCACACACCCGTAGGAAAACAGGTGGCAATCTATCGTCAGACATCCAGCAGCGAAAGGCAGATTCACATCAAGTGGCCGGTGAGTACAGAGGATGAATTGAAGGTTGCTACCTGGCGCGTGGAGAATATGATATGGGAATGGGACCAAGAGGCCTACGATCGGCTCTGTGCCAAGTGGGATGATTTGGGTGCACCCACAATGTACATGCCACGGGTGAATGTGCAGGACCTATATATCAACACAATGGGTACGCAAAATGGCATCTATGCACTCTATGACTGGCCCGACACGGTAGCAGCATATTTCCGCGCTTTGGACGAGTGTCACGACCGGCTGATCGATGTGATTAACAACTCGCCTATTGATATTATCAATTTTGGCGACAACATTCACTGTGGTACGCTGCCCCCTAACTTGTTCTGTAAATATGTCTTGCCGGTCTACCAGAGGCGTTGCGAGCGGCTGCACAACGCAGGCAAATTCGTCCATGCTCATTGGGATGGTGACACCAAGACACTGTTGCCATTCGCCCAGGAGACGGGCCTGGATGGTATTGAGGCTATCACGCCAAAACCTCAGGGCGATGTCACCTTGGAGGAGATTAAGACAGCTTTGGGCGATAAGATGTTTCTCATCGACGGCCTGCCGGCAATTCTGTTCGACACAACCTATCCAGTCTCGGTGCTCGAGAATTTTACTCGTCGTCTGATTAAGATGTTCGCCCCTAAGCTTATTCTAGGGATATCAGACGAAATTTCCTCGACGGGTGATATCGAACGCATCCGCACTGTTGGAAAAATAGTGGATGAGTATAATGCTCTATGTGCGAATTCATCCAGCACAATATAAAAAACCTTGGCTTGTCGCTGTCTAAATTTTACTTGCCAAAGCTTCTTTTGCACCAAGAACTATTACAAAAAGGAGAATTCCATGGGTACAGCAAAGCCTGAAGTAGTACTGGAGAATCCCTGGCTGCGACTGGGCTATAACCTCGAAGGGCGGGGGTTAAGTCTGGTTTACAAAGAGAAAGCCGGGATTGGTGTTGAGGGTGGTCATTTCGTCGTCGAAGCCGATGGTACATATCTCAGCACCCACGGATGTCCTGCGGATGCGACCAGCGTCGATGTCTTTGAAGATGAAATGGGAGCCGGACAGGAGTTGACGGTGCACTCCACCCTGGGTTCCTTGAGTATCATGATAAGAATCAGACTGCACAACCAGCGGCCAACTGCCACAATCGAAGTCGCCCTCAAGAACGAAGGAAATTCACCGGTGCGAATTGGTAAAGTGCGGGTACTGGATGTCTCTTCGGCTGGCGGAGCTCTGCGGCTCGGTCAAGATATGGATTCGGCAAAAGTCTTTCTGGAGAGCAACAACCTGTGCTGGACCGGAGTGAAATCCATAGGCCAGATGGAGGTGGGTGAGCCCCACTACCTGGACGATATCCCAGATGAGCTGAAGGGCGAGCTGTCGTCGGCATCCCGGCAGACCGATGGCAAACACCAAAGCGGTGGCGTGGGCGTAATTTATAATCCCACTGCTGGAATTTCCTTCCTGGCAGGGTTCCTCACCGTTAATCTTGCCTTGGGCAAGATCGTGACGGTTTACAGTCCAGAAGAGGGGATTACAGACTGGTGGGCGGAGAATCTCTATGATGGCCTGGAGCTTGGGCCAGGGGATGTTCTCCACACTGAGCGCCTCTGCCTCGATTTTCGCCATGATCCTCTGGAGGGCTTGGAGGTCTATGGAGACATGCTGGCCAGGATCAATCACATTCCTCCCATTCCCCGATCCCAGACTCCTATGCTTTGGTGCTCCTGGTACAGCCATCGGCTGACCATCACAGAACAGGCGGTGCTGGAGCATGCCCGAATCATCGCCGACAGGTTCAAGGATTACGGGGTCGATTTACTTCAGATCGATTACGGCTGGAACTGGCGGGACACGCCGGGGGAGTGGCGGCCCCACGCTGAACGCTTCCCTCATGGGATAAAGTGGCTATCGGAGCGATTGGAGGAAATGGGCCTTAAGTTAGGACTTTGGCTGGCGCCGTTTTACATCGGCGAACAGTCCTCCTTTTACAAAGAGCATCCCGAATGTCTGCTCAAAAATCCTGCTACCGAAAAGTTCGTCCAGAACCGTTGGGCCTGGGAGAGCCAGCCTAAGGATACTTGGCAAAATGTAGCTCTCCTGAACACCACCTGTCCCGAATCCCAGCGATGGCTCAGGGAAATCTTCAAAGAGATGTCCTCCTGGGGGGTGAACTACTTCAAACTGGATTTTCTCAACGGTGGGTCCACCGCCCCGCTGGCCTTTGCCGAGCCGGGAGCAGAGAACGCCTACCGGGTGAGGGATGGCGAGCAGATGCGGATCGGGCTTTCCGCCATCCGGGAGGCCGTAGGTCAGGATGCCTACCTTCTCGGAGGCAACCTCCCCATAAGCCACGGGCTGGGACTGCTTTCGGCCATCTTTGGGGCCATGGATGTGGGCAACGCCACCGGAAACTTCGATCACCTGAGAAGTCGGATGACCACTATCATCTCCCGCTACTGGCAGCAGAAGCGCCTCTGGCATGTGGACCCGGATGTACTCTACCTGGGTGGGGAGTTCCTCAAACCAGGGGACATCTGTTCAGTGGGCGAGGCACGCATAAGGACCACCGCAGTGGCCTTAAGTGGAGGACCGGTGCTTTTGGGTGATGATCTCACCACTCTGCCCGAGGAACGCCTGAAGATGTATCCCCTCTGCCTTCCCCCTTATGGCGCAGCCGCCCGTCCGGTGGACCTGTTTAAAAACCCTTATCCGAACGTCTGGGACCTGGAGGTGGAGACCGACTGGGATCGGTGGCATGTGGTAGGCCTGTTTAACTATGAAGCCCAGGACAGAACTATCGAGGTCGATTTCCGCGACTTGAAACTCGACCCCGAACGGGAATATCTGGTATGGGAGTTCTGGGATCAGGAGTTTCTGGGCCGACACAGAGGCAAAATAGGGGTGAAAGTGCCAGGCCAGACTGCAAAGGTTTTAGCGATAAGAGAATTCAACAATCATCCCTGCGTGCTCTCCACCAGTTTCCATCTCACTCAGGGTGGGGTAGAACTCTCCCAGGTGAGGTGGGATGAAGAATTGGCCCTTTTAAGCGGAGTCTGCCGTCGAGTGAAAGGAGCGAAAGGGCATATCTTCATCTACCTGCCATCGCCTTACAAGCCCAAGAATCAGAGAAATATAGAAATGGTGACCCCTCAGATAGCAAGGCTGGAGTTAAGTTTCCCCAGTCCTGAGATCCAGTGGCAGATGGGGCCTATCAGTCTGTAGTATGCTTCAGTGCATTATTAGCCATTGGTGTATTTGAGTAAAACCCAACGCCCACAAGGGCTGGACTACGCATCTTGATTTTTCTCAATTTTGCCAAAGCTCAGAGGGTTTTATCCCAGAGAGGGAATTGCCTTTGTCTTAAGGCTGATAAAGCTGCTAACGAGCCTTTATTAGACTAGCGAAAAGCCCTTTAGGAAGAGTTTCTATGGCGAGTATAGCTGAAAAGAAAAGACAGTTGAGGCAAAATTCCCACAGATTTCGCATAGGCATATTTCGAGAGGAGGGATTCCCTACCCAGGGCGTTCCGGAAGGCCTAACTCCGGAATGGTTGAAAGAGGTGCTGGCGAATGGGAACTTTATTGTATTCCTCGATGAATTGGAGATTCGAACCTATTCGCTGGTACGATCGGAGTTGCTGGATATGATTGTCCTACCTTATGGGGAGGCTTTTCCTCAAATGGCCTTCCGCATATTGAAAAAATACCTGCAGGAGGGAGGCTGCCTGCTGACCACCGGAGGCAGGCCCTTCTGGAAGCCCATAAGGAAGGAAAATGGCCAGTGGAAGGTAGAGGAGTGTGATCCCTACGACCGCTATCTTTCTGAACTGGGGATAAAATATTACCAGCCAGAGAACCCGCCCGCCGATTTCATTTTCGATACTGAATTTCTGCCGGGTTGTCCTGGACACACCGGTGTAGGAGGTAGGAGTTTTGGCCTGATCACTACCACCAGCGACGAATATGCCCTCCCCGATCCCCCCTGCGGTAATGTCTTCCCGGAACGGGTTCCCACCCGTAGTTTCGGAGCTATCGTTAAGGGTGTGGACCGCTACGGACAGGTAGTTTGCTCCAGTGTCATCTTGGTTCGCAACTGGCAGAGTGGGGGGCGCTGGTGTCTGGTTGGGGCGGCTGACGAGGAGCATCCCCTCAATCCAAAATGGCCCTATGCCGCCCGTTTCCTTAAGGATGTGGTCGCCCAGCTTGCCTCCCCGCTGGTGCTCTATGAGCTTCATCCCAGCTATGCCTGCTACCGACAGGGGGAGGCTGTGGAGGTTTCGGTCTGGACAGCCAATTTTTCCCCAGAAAACAGGAGGGCCACTCTTGGGCTCACTATCTTCACTGAGGAAGGCACAGTGCATCAGATGGAGAAGAAACTGGAGCTTTTTGGCAGCCAGAGGCAGTCGGTGGAGTTCCGGTGGCAACCTGGACGGTTTGAATCAGACCTTTATTTTGTAGAAGTCAGGCTTTACGATAACCAGTTGCTGGTGGACAGGAGGAAAAACGGTTTTGTGGTCTGGAACCGGAAAGTGCTAGAGGGCGGCCCATCGATTCGGCTCAAGGGGAATTATTTCCGAATCGGGGAGAAAGACTCCGTCATCACCGGGGTCAACTATTACGAATCAGAGCAGGGGGAGCTGATCTGGCTTAAGCCTAACATCTGGCGTCTGGCCCAGGATCTGAAGCAGATGAAGCATCTGGGGGTAAACTACCTGCGTCCCCATTACCATCACAGCAAGTGGTTTCGGGACTACCTGAAGTACGCCCATCGGGGGGAACTGTCAGAGTACTTTAGTGTGGCCGACACCACCCCGCTTCCCTCAGAGCGGAGCCTGAGGATTTTCGACGCTATAATCCAGCTCTGCCAGAAAAACGGGATCGTCTACGGCGGTGACCTTTTCACCCTGGTTCCAGAGGAGATGGGTGATCCCAGAGGATGGGCAGGGGTCTTTGAACGCTGCTGCGACCCGGAGAAAATTGCCCTCCAAATAGAGTTTCTCAAGATCCTGGCTCAGAGATACAAAGATGTCCCCGGCATAAGCTGGGACCTGTGGAACGAACCGGAAAACTTCCCCTTCACAGAATGCCTTTACCCCTGGGTTGCCAAGGTAAAAGACGCCCTGCGAGAATCGGGTGACCAGCACCCTATCACCGTGGGAGCCTCACTGGGGGTGGAGGAATCCTCTGCTGTAGATTACATCAGTTACCACTGCTTTGAGATTTCTGACGAGCTGGGTAAACGACCGAGGCAGAAGCCCTTCATTCTTCAGGAGGTCTGGATGGATGAGGATAGTTCTCTGGAGGGCGACAGGCGGCAGTGTGAGCGGCTCATTCGTAACTTCCACAGGGCCTTGAAGGCAGGTGCTGCCGGATTTGCCCCCTGGTCGTGGACCCGGCAGGCAAGGCTGTGGAACAACAACCGTCGTTTCCCTGGCGAACGCTGGGACGATGAGCTGGGCTGCTGTGTGCGCGAGGACATGTCAATTAAACCAGCCGGATACGCCTACCAGGACCTTATTGTTCTGGTCTCACAGATTACCCTGGCCGAGAAAATCGCCGAGGGAAGATTCCAAACCTCGACAGGCGAACTCTGGGTTGAGCCAGAGGAGATCTCAGGGTTTTCTGCAGGCAGGTGGGGGATGATCCATCTAAAGCGAAATGAAATACTTCTGGTTGAGTGTGCTGGATTCTTAACAGAAAATGGCCAGGAGATTATGAGTTTTGAGAGAGCAGAAGAGGCTACGATTATGGCCTTCAGCCGAGATGGACAGGATATCAGGGACTCCGATGAGGTTTTCCTCAAGGCCCAGCGTCCAGGACAGTTGCGGCTGCTCCGACGAAAAAGGGTGAAAGAGGCTTTCCTTGTCCAGACTAATGGTCGAAAATTCTGGATGGCAGCCAGAAAACCAATCTGCCGAAATGGCGACTATCTCTCTTTCAAAATCGAGCCGGATGAACTGAACTACTGGGTGAGACTTTGTTCCTAATGAACTTTTTGTTTTATAGGGTGCTATAAATACTGCACAGAATACTCGAGGGTACAATGCAGAATCCAAAATTAACAATGAACAATACAAAACTCCTCTCAATTTCCTTTTGCATTGTTAATCTCACATTGCTAATTGTTCATTTTGCAATTTTTTCATATATGGCCTAATATTTTTCACCCATAAGGATTTCTGATGTTACATGATGAGGGAAGAGGAGCTTGTCTATGAATAGCAGAGAAAACTACCTCCGGACGGTTGAATTTCGCCATCCAGAATGGATCCCCTGTTGGGTGAGCCTGATGCCCGCCACCTGGAAGAAATACCGGGAAGAACTGGAGGAGCTGGTTTTGCGTCATCCCCAGATCTTTGGTCCCAATGAGAAAGGAAGCACCGATTTCAATTCTTTTCCGCCCGGTTACCGACAGGGTGAATATTTCACCGATAGCTGGGGATGTGTCTGGTATAATACCTTCGATGGACTTGAGGGTCAGGTGG
>CAZQSC010000050.1:0-15330 GCA_964595705.1 uncultured bacterium
TCTTTCTCCTTTGACTTCTCCACATCCCTGACGACCTCCTCCTGCATCTGAACCAGCAGTTTCAGATCCTCTGCCACACTGTTGCCTTTCAGCTCTGCCTGGAGAATCCTCCTCTGGTGTTCCCACTTCAAGTCACTGCTTGGCGTAGAGATAAGACCGGCTATCTGGTCCTTTGAACCAGAATCCAGAAGTTCTTCCACCTTTCTCTTCAATCCTAAAAGCGCGTAATATTTGATGTAAAATGTATAGGCCTCAATGGCCTTCAGCCTGCTCTCCTCCAGCATGTAGTTCTTGCCTAACCCTTTAATGTCTCTATCAGTATAGAGATCTTTCACCTCTGTCACTTTAAGGAGTCTGTTTCTTGCATCTATCATCATATCCACGATGTGGGGTCGGAATACATCAAAGTCAAAGGTTGTCCTCTTGGCCTTATTCCGCTTTTTGAACTTTTCCTCATTCCGCTTCAAGGTAAACATGTTATCAGTCAACAGCCAAGCCGGTTTGATCTCATTGTAAGCCGGAGATATACCCTCGTAGAAGGCAGCGGGGGTGTTGATCAGGGAGAATGGGAAGGTCAATTTTTGCGCCAAGGCATTGACTCCCATAGCGAAGATAGAATATGGGGCCCTGGTAAAATCTGAAGGGTATTCTATGTTTACTCCCAGTCCAAAGAACACGCCCTCTCCCGGCCAAAGTTCTTGGTCAGGGGCCTTTGAGGTGTGGTTGCTCCCTATATTTGCTCCGTAGGCGACATTCCCCTTCCCTTCCGGCCAGAAGGCGGCTATCAGCAAAGCCTGATGGTGAAAACCGACGAATGGACCCAGCAGCGAGGCCGTTACCTCCCCCTCAGCTACACCGGTGTTAGGGCCGAGTATAGACTGGGTAACCTTACCGTGTCTCTCCACATGGGAATGCTCTGTCAACACCGAAGTGTCAACTATGGCCATCGAGGTAACCTTAGTTCTCCATTGGATAAGCGAATCACTGACATAGGCGCCGTCCGAGATTTCAGCCCTCTCCTCTTTGTTGCTCAATATGCTGGTGTTAACTACCGCAGTGGCGTTATCTATAAGAGCATAAGGACCAACATAAGTGTTGAGAACCTTTCTTGTGTTCTTGATAACAGCCCCTCGTTCAATCACCCCTTTTTCAGATGTCACTGCGTCGACATAGCTGTCCACCGCTTCGTTGTATTCTCTGAGGAGTTTTTTATCAGCCCGGGAAGTTGCTATTTTTTCAGCAACATCCACGGTTATCTCGGCATATATTTTCACCTCTCTTCCCCCGGTTTCTATAGCAATAGGAAGCTCCGCCCCATTTCCGAATGTCGCTCCTTTTCCTGTACAGACCAAGCCATTGTTGAATAAGACAGCCCCTTCTTTTACCACATAATTTGATAGCAGTTTCATATCACACACCAAGACATTGTCTGCAACACAGCAATCGGTCAAAGTGCTGTTGTATATCCCGGTGGGAAGCTCCGCCCCCTCTGCCAGTTTAGCTTTTCCCTCAAACCTCCCCAGAATGATATTCCCATAAAAGAAGGTGTTTCTCACCCGACTGGGGTCAAAACCCTCAACGGCTTTCACCTTTTTCCAATCCTCGGCGACATTGCCGTTTTTCTCCAGTTCGGCAATTATAGCATCTGAGAGCGGGATAGCTTTGGCCTCACCTGTGGCAGATCTTTGGGCACCATCAGGGATTTGCTTAATAGCCAATACGCTCCTGATGAGTTCCGAAGTCCCTATGGCCTCTCTCACAGTTTTTAAGACATCAATATCTTTCATTGATCTACGTCCTCCTCTGCATTCGTGAAAGGTGCGATCTGGCAATGTAAAAGGAGACACTCAATGATGGATTAAAAACAAGGCGGGTTTTATTCCACTGTCACGCTCTTAGCTAAGTTTCTGGGTTTATCTACATCACAGCCACGGAGGATCGCTATGTGATAGGCAAGCAGTTGCAAGGGTAAAGCAACTAACATAGGAGACAGTTCCTCATTCACTTCGGGAATGTAGAGTACATCGTTTGCCCTGGTGGAAATGGCTTTATCTCCTTCAGTAGCTATGGCGATGACTTTACCTCCCCTGGCCTTAACCTCCTCGACATTGCTCATCATCTTTTCGTATACAAGTGACTTAGGTACTATACAGACCACAGGCATTGCCTCATCCACCAAGGCAATAGGTCCATGTTTCATCTCTCCAGCAGGATGCCCAGTGGCATGGATATAGGCGATTTCTTTAAGCTTAAGGGCACCCTCCAAGGCAGAGGGGTAATTGAACCCTCGGCCAAGAAAGAGGAAATCCCTGGCGCTGTAGTACTTCTGTGCACACTCGCGAACTGTATCTTCTAAGCTCAAAATCTTTCGCATCTTCTCGGGTATAGCATCCAGTTCATCGAGCATCTCCGCAGCCTGCTGATCGGTTATTAGCCACTTTATTCGCGCCAGATAAATAGTAAATAGATACAAAGCAAGTATCTCCGCCGTATATGCCTTGGTGGAGGCCACTCCTATTTCTGGCCCGGCATGGATATATATCACCCCGTCTGACTCCCTGGCTATACTGCTACCCATAACATTCACAACAGACAGAACCTTGAGAAACTTCGCCTTCGCTTCTCTCAGGCCGGCCAAGGTATCGGCCGTCTCACCGGATTGGCTTATAGCCATCACCAGAGTCTCCCCTTCTATGACTGGATTTCTATATCTAAACTCTGATGAAATATCCACTTCGGTGTGTACTCTGCAGTAGCTCTCCAGTAGATACTTTCCGATTAGCCCTGCGTGCCAGGAAGTGCCGCAGGCCTGGATGACTATCCTCCTGACTTTAGCCATATCCCCATTTGTTATTCCTAATTGAGTAAAAAAGTTAACCCCTTTGTTTCCCCCCACTCTCCTCTTAAGCACTGCCTCTACCACCTGTGGCTGTTCGTGTATCTCTTTTAACATAAAGTGGGGGTATCCACCTTTGTCTACCATCTCTGCTTTCCATTCCACATGCATGGGCCTTCTTGGGACAGGCTCGCCAGTGGAGGAAAATAGGTCAACCTGTTGTCTGCTGACCACCGCAATCTCTCCGTCTTCCATAGGTAATATATCTCGAGTGTGGGAGAGAAGGGCTGGGATATCAGAGGCCAGGGTGTTTTCTCCGTCCCCCAACCCAATAAGCAGGGGACTTCCTTTTCTGGCGCAGACAATCTTATCCGGCTCTTCTGCGGTTATGACGGCAAAGGCATAGGAGCCCTCAAGCTTTTCTGTGGCCTTCTGAACAGCCTCTTTCAGGTCGCCCTTAAAATACTTCTCTATCAAATGGGGTATAACCTCTGTATCTGTCTCTGACTTGAAGACATGTCCCTCAGAGATAAGCTTTTCTCTGATAGCATAGAAATTCTCAATAATTCCGTTATGGACGACTGCCACTTTACCTTTGCAATCAAGATGAGGGTGAGCATTGGTCTCGGTGGGTTCGCCGTGGGTGGCCCACCGTGTGTGCCCAATCCCGATGTTACCCTCAATGGGCTCTTTGTCCAGATACTCGGATAGCGCCCTCAACTTTCCAGCCTTTTTGCACGCTACCAATTCACCATCGACTAAGACGGCAATGCCTGCTGAGTCGTATCCCCTGTATTCAAGTTTGGTAAGACCTACTAAGAGGACGGAGCTCACATCCTTTGGGCCGACATAACCAACAATCCCACACATAGCTCACCTCCATTTCTGCTCTCAACTCTGCTGAGAGGTAAGGCTTTTGGTCAGTTCCTACTAAGAGCGTTCCAATATCTCGTCAAGTTGCTGGCTCATTCTCTCTACATAGGTATAATACTCCTTCCGTTCCAGCTCTGCTGCGGCTTCCTGGTCAAGTATGGCTACGCAATCAGGGTGTAATTGAAGTACAGAGGCAGTAACCTGAGCCGTAACCGGTCCCTCTATGGCCTGAGCCACCACCTTCGCCTTTTTGGTGCCATTTGCCAGAAGAATGCACTTTCTGGCCTCCATTATTGTACCCACCCCCATAGTGATAGCAAATCTGGGGACATCCTCTATTTTCTCAAAAAACCGAGAATTATCTTTCACAGTCTGTTCCGTCAGGGTCTTCAGTCTTGTCCTTGAACCCAAGGAAGAGCCCGGTTCGTTGAATCCAATGTGCCCATCGCCTCCGATGCCTAAGACCTGTATGTCAATACCCCCTGCCTGCTTGATCATCTCCTCATAGTGAAGACAGTAGGCCTTCACATTCTTCACCAAGCCGTTAGGAACATTCACATTTTGCAGGGGGATGTTAATGTGCTTAAAGAGACTTTCGTACATAAAATAGTAGTAACTCTGCGGATGTTCAGGAGCCAGACCGTAGTATTCATCCAGGTTAAATGTTCTAACCTTTGAGAAATCCAATCCCTGTTCCTTGTACATCCGGATGAGTTCTTTGTACAGTCCGATGGGGGTGCTTCCGGTTGCCAAACCCAGCACACAATCGGGCTTTTCCATCACCATCTTTGCAACAATGTCAGCGGCTTTCTTGCTCATCGCCTCGTAGTCTTCAGTGATAATTACCCTTATCTTTCCTCCTCCTTCATTATTTTAGAGTTAGTTGTGATCTAAATTTCTTAATAGCCTTGACCTCTTGAGCAATCAGCTTCCTGTTACCTTCTTCACCTCCTTTGTTTAGCTTAAAAGCGTTCGCCTAGCTTAGGGGAGATCTCAGGATACTCAAAAGGCAAATCCCACCTGAACTCCCTTTCTGCACTTTCTCCCAGATCTTGGATGATGAGTTTGATGAATTTGGTCTGTTCGGTTATGATGCGATTGCCATCGGCTTTTCGATTGACAAAGAACACCCGGTAACGGTCAGAGTCTTTTAGAGTGCTCTGGCGAGGTCGGTCAAAATCGTGAGGGTAGGGATTAAACAGTCCCCTTGGACGATATCTGTTTCCTGTCTCGTCCTCCAAAAAAGTTCGCTGCCCGATATCAGCAATCGCTGGAGGTTCGGTCCCCCTATTCTCCAGATATATGGAGAAATCAAGTCGATCATATTTCTCATATCCCCATTTATCAGTATAATAATCTCTCAGAATATTTCCCTCATAGATCCTTTTCAATATGCGTCTTATGTAATCTCTCCTGAAATTCTCATACTGTTTTTTATCCAAAGGATTATTGGGGTCGAAAAAGGGGAATAAGGTGGTGTATATCTGATATAAATTCCTCAGCCCTAACTCCTCCTCGGGAGGATATTCAGAGGTAGCGAAGTAATCAATAGTCTCTTTTATTTTGCTTTCGAGTTGAATCTTGTCCCAGCCGAACTTTTCTGCCTGGGAGTAAAGGCCAGCCAGCTCAAAGGCAAATGTCCTGAAGGTCACCTGAACATAGACACCGCCGGCAGTTTCTCCTCTGGTTAGCAGGCTAAAGGTTTTCCTGAAGATCTGCTGGTAGGTTACTGATGGAGCCGGGTGAGTACATCCCCAGGAAAATGCGGCCAGAAACAACCAGACGGCCGCCATTGAGAAGGGAGGAGGGGATAGTTTCATAGTCCCTCACCTCCAAAAATAAAGCGAATCGATTCGTACTGCAAGAAGTTAAAACCAGTAGTGTAGACCCTGTTCTTGCTTACGGGGGACAAGCCCCCTACACTACAGAGTCTTATAACTAGGAAAGCTCTCCAGTTTACTAATGACCGCTTTGAAAAACTTGACATGAATCTTAAGACCTTGCCTTATGAAGACATCTATGACCCCTACTTTCTCCGTAGTTGCTCAGCCAGCCAGGAGCGTCTGAGCTGAACTGCCCCTGCGGGACAGAACTCATAGCAGGTAAAACACTGGATGCATTTCCTGTAATCAATCGTAAGGTAGCGATTAATAGTAATTGCCCCAGCCGGGCATTTTTCGGCACATAATCTGCATCTATGGCATCTGGATATCTCTATTCGGGGATAAGTCTGGAGGAGTTTCAGTCCAATAGGAGTGAGCAAGCGACGCAAGCCTCTGTAAGCAGCCCCGGTATAGGTGGAAGGCTTTTGGAAATCCCGCCTGATCACATCTTTCAGCTCTTCACCCACCATTTCTATTTCTTCCAGACTGGCTGGCCCTAACCCTCGCTCTATTGCATCCACGGAGGTGAGAATATCTGTGGGTTTAAATCCGGTTATCTGAGAGGCCACTATGTCCAAGCTTACACAGTCGCGGGAGGCCAGTATCAGTCCCAGTGGAAATGGCCTTCCACCCGAGGGGCCTTCTTTATCCATCGCTATCACTGCGTCCATAACAGCAAAGCTGGGCCTGCAGACCGAATAGATATCCACCACAGTTTGGGCGAACTGTTCTGGTTTGGCGAAACTATGGGCGGTTGAGCGGTCGGAGTGGGGAACACAGCCGAAGAAGTTCTTCACCGCCCCAGTAAGCAAGGTAAGCTCGTGGGTTTTGAGCTTGGGTACAGAGACTACTTTGTCCGCCTCTGCTACAGGCCTGGCGAGGTTAATCTCTCTCAATCGCTTGGGATGGGGTACCTTCACCTTCTGGTAGCCAGTGCGGTTGAAGTTCACTATTTCAGCCTTCTCCCTTTCTGCGGCTTTTCTGATTCCGCAGACTCCGAAGGCATCGGTTTGGGAGAGCTCCCTTCTCAGGCCCCCGGTGGCAGCAGCGTCGCCCACCCAGACAGATGTCCCTGTCTCTCTGAATAATCTGGCCACAGCCCCAATCACCAAGGGGTGAGTAGTAACCGCCCTCTCCGGCGGCAGAGCGGAGAGCAGGTTCACCTTGAGCAGAACAGTATCACCGGGTTTTACAACATCCTCCAGTCCCCCTGCAAGCTCCACGGCCCGGGCCACTGCCCTGTAAACCCTTTCGGGCTCGTAGGCCTCACATTTTACCACTGCAACCTTGGGCATCGGATCTCCCCTCTCGCAATCTCGACCTTATTCTGCCTCCAGTTCCGAGGGAGCTCCTAAGGCGGATTCCACCTTAATGGTGATAATCCTTCCCACTCCGGGGGCCATAAAGTCGATATCCATCTCTTGCAAAAGCTGGACTATCTCATCGGCCAGTTGCCTGTCATCTACCAAGGCCAGAATAGTCTTGGAATATCTCCTCTGCCCTTTTGTCTGGAAACGCAATCCAGCAAAGATAGGAACCTCATAGGCGAGCACCTTACCCATAGATTGGGATTCTATCACGGTCGCATCTGTTATCCCTAACTCCACCAGGACTTCCATAAGCTCTTCCAAGAACTCTTCCCGGTTGAGAATAATGATTAGAAGATACATCTTTCCCGATCCCCTTGTTGTTGGCGTACAATCGTACACCGATCCGTATGGAGCTGTGCTATGTTTTGTAGATTACCCTGCCCTGTTGAGTCTTCACTTCCAGTCGGGCAGGGAATTTGGAGTCAAACTCCTCTATTACTTTCATCACTTGGCCTTTATCTGTTGCCTGCAGGAGTTTTTGCCTTAGGTCCTTTATCTTAAGGAGTCTGGCTATCTTAGCCACAGCCTGTAGATATTCCCGTCTTGCCTCCTCAGGGGCAGCGATCATAAATATGAGGTGAACGGGCTTACCATCCAAGGCCTCAAAATCCACTCCTTTTGAGGATTTAGCAAAGGCCACAGCCAATCTTTTCACCGTTGCCGATCTACCGTGGGGAATGGCTATGCCCTCACCAATAGCAGTGCTCTCAATCGCCTCTCTTGCCTCAATCACCTTAATAAACTGACCCAAATCTTCCACTACCCCCGCCTGGGTAAAAAGGTTGCATATTTGCTTCAGCACATCCTTTTTCTTCTCTGCACTCAGCTCTGGTATAATCAGTTTTTCCTCAATTAGATCAGAAAGCATTCTCTTTTCCCTCCTTTTTATTTCTCGATCTTTAATTGCTTAGGCGAACTCACCGGCATTGACCCTCAATCAAATTAGCTATGGTTTTGATTTGCCAATCTCACCTGCGCGTGATATTGCAAACTTAGCGCCAATCGGACCGATTATTTCAAAGATAATTGTAGTTGCCGCGATTGTGTTTATCACAATGAGGGATAGATACCTGCCCATTTGGCCAAGGTCGCCAAATTCTCTTGTGACCAGGATAGCAAGCCCTATGGCTACACCCGCCTGGGAGAGTATTCCAAATCCCAGGTATCTTCGAAAAACAGATGGCGCCTTTGAAACGGCAGCACCACACCAGGCACCCCCCATCAGCCCTGCTGTCCTGGATACTATGTAAATTAGCCCCAAAATGCCCATCGAAGGCAACAATTTAATTTGCAGATGTGCACCTGCCATGAGGAAGAATACTATAAAAATGGGAAGTGTGATCCTCTGGATCGTTCGATGAGCACGGCGATTGGCCTGTCGGAAACTATTTGCAAATGTCATACCCAAACTCAAATTTGACAGGATAAGCGAGACATGTAAATATTTTGCCAATCCCGTACAGAGAAATATCCCACCGATTGTGACCGCCAACACCTCTTCTTCTCGGTGCAGTTTTTGCAAAAAGTGACCGAGTCCAAAACCTATGGCAGCACCTAACAAGATTGCTAGAAAAACCTCTGTTGAACAGCTTTCCAAGACTTTCAAAAACGAGATTTCGCCCCCAGTAAGGAAGAGTTTCGCCAGTGCCGCCGCAAATGCATAAATTATAATTGCTAATCCATCATCTAACCCCACCACTGCATATAATGCCTTTGTTAATGGCCCCTTAGCCCTGTATTCCTGCAGTACCGCTACTGTTCCCGCCGGTGCACTCGCCGGCGCCAATGCACCAAAGATCAAAGCGATATGTAACTTATGAGTGAGAAGATAGACTCCAATAGCAACAAGGGTAAAAGCGCCGAATGATTCGAAAAGGATGATAGCAATAATGCTTTTACCCAACTTGCGTAAGGTATTTAGGAGCATTTCGCTACCTATTATGAAGGCGACGATGGCTAATGCTATATCATTAATTATGCCCAACTCTTCCAATAGTTCCGAATCGAAAATTTTTGCACAAGATGGACCCAGCAAAAGTCCTATGACAAGGTAACCTATCACACCGGGAAATCCCACCTTATTACTGAACTTTCCGCCGATGAAACCCAAAATGATTGCTATGGCGATGAAAAACAATACATCCACATCAAATCGTCCTATAAAGAGAGTTTGGGGACAATTGGGCTCTGCCAGGGTTTTTTGGGGGAATTGGCCCGCCGGCTAAAATTTCGCTACCATCTCTATCTGAAAAGTCCTCTGGAAGAAGAGGATTGGGCTACATTTCTCTTGGGTATGCCTTTTTCTTTCCTATCTCTCCTGCTTTGCTGATGGCGTATTTGGTGCACAAGGGGCCGATTAGCTCAGTCACTACGGTTGTGCCCAGGGCCACAGCCACTATTGTGTCACCCACGGTAGGGAACTCCCTGGCGGCTATCATACAAAGCCCGATGGCAATACCGGCCTGAGAGAACAGACCCAATCCTGTATATTTTCTGAGTACCGGGGGAGCTTTGGAAATAAGAGCCCCAAAGCTGGCGCCAATAACCTTCCCAGAGATGCGTCCGATAAGGTATCCTAAAGCTACCAGGCCCAGTTTTATAAGCAATTTCACTTGTAGTCTGGCCCCGGCAAGCACAAAGTAAATAGTGTAGAAGGGGTAACCAAAACTCTCTAAGGGCCTGAATGCATCCCTGCGTCTGGGTGAGAAATTGGAGATATAGAAACCGGCAGCCATACTTGCCAGAAGAGGCGAGAATCTCATATTCCAGAAGCGCATTTGAAGTAACCCCCCGGCTAGGGTAATTGCTCCCAATGTTAAAATCAGCGGCTCTGTCGTGTATTTGACAAGCCGGAGGAGGTAGTTTAGCACCAGACCAGCTGTCAAACCAACTGCCAGAGAGAACAGAATTTCGACAACAATCACTCCTATCAGAGGTAGGACTGCCACATGGGTGCCAGAGAAGAAGGCATGGGCCAGAGAGGCGGATACAGAATAAAGGGCAAGTCCCATAGCGTCGTCGATGCCTACACAGCCCAACAAAGTTTGGGTGAGGGGGCCCTGAGCCCGGTATTGGTCCAGCACCAGAACAGTCACTGCTGGAGCAGTAGCACAACCCACGGCAGCTATGAGTAGTGAAAGGGGCAAGGATTGATGCAAGATGAGCATAGCAGACAAAATTAACAAATAGGCCCCCAGGGCTTCCCAGATGACAATAGAGATAAGGGGTTTACCGAGCTTACTGAGATTCTTTAAGTTCAGCTCACCTCCAATATTAAAAGCGACGATTAATAAAGCAAAATCAATAAGCCAGCTTAACTTAAGATTCCATTCGTAAGGAATAATATGAAGAAAGGAAGTCCCAAGGGCAAGTCCCACCAGAATATAGCCGGTTACAATAGGGACCTTTATCTGGGCGATCAGTTTGCCGCCTAGATACCCGAAGAAAAGTACAATTCCCACTATGAGAATTTCATTCATATTCTCTTCCTTCCCATCCCCTTCTCATTCCTTGGAAAGGATTTCTATATTACATTACACTAAAATGGCAACCAGCAGAGACAGCCTGCTGGAGAAAGCCAACGGGAATCTGTTGATTAGCACTTCATATCGCACCTGTTGAAGGAATTCAATCCGACAATTTCGCTTAACCGGACCGCAGCAGATTCACTCCCCTCTGATTGCCTCTTTCACCCTCATCAGTCTGGTTAGGGTTTCTAAGTCTATCTCTTCCAGTCTCATCTCGATATACTTTATTGTCTGTTGAAGATTGGGGATAAGGATATATTCTAAGGCATTAACTCTGCGCCTGGTCTTTTCGATTTCGTCGGCCAAAAGTTGCAAGGTTTTCTCCGCTTCAGAGAGTCTTACCATATTTTCCAACACGCTGTCTAACTTTTTCAAGCAGGCATCAAGTTCACCTGGGGTATGAGCGAACCCGTAGCAGTAGATCTCTCCCTTCAACTTGGGTTTTAGGACAGGCACCCTGAGGTTCATTATCCGTCTCTCTTCTACTTGGAGCTGGACCACCTTGCTGGGGAAGCTGAGGGCCTCTTCCAGCATCTGCTCGTCGATCCAGAGGCGGGCGGTGAGAAAACTTTGGTAAACATCCTGCAGTTGTTTTTCCACCTTTGTTCTTAAACCTCTCAGGGTCTCGATCAGGGACAACAGTTGTCGCATCAGCTCGTCTTGCTTGTCTTTGAGCAGTTTATGGCCTCTTCGGGCCAAATCGAGGCGTTTCTTGAGCCGTAAAAGCTCCATTCGAGTCGCACTTACCTGCAGTTTCATCTTCTTATGCCGCCTTCTTTGCTTCTGCTTCCTGTTTGAATTTGGTGTAGTATTTCTCAATCCACTGGGGTCTTATCCGCTTAAGCTCCGCGGTGGGGAACATCGTCAGAAGTTGCCAACCCAGATCGAGGGTCTGTTCAATGGATCTATCTTCGTTTTCTCCTTGGGCCACATATCGCCTTTCAAACTCATCGGCAAAGTTGTAGTAGAGGCGGTCCATCTCGGAGAGTGCGGCTTCTCCCAAAATCACCGCCAGCTCCTGGGCTTCCTTGCCCCGGGCATAGCAAGCGAACAGTTGGTTGAACACATCAGAATGGTCCTCACGGGTTTTGCCTCTTCCAATCCCCCGGTCTTTTAACCGCGACAGAGAGGGCAACACATCAATAGGGGGCATTATGCCCTTCTTATGCAGCGCTCGGGACAGGATTATCTGGCCCTCGGTAATGTAGCCGGTGAGGTCGGGAATAGGGTGGGTTTTGTCGTCCTCGGGCATAGTGAGGATGGGGATCTGGGTTATAGAGCCAGGCTTACCTTTGATTCTGCCTGCTCGTTCGTAGATCGTAGCCAGATCGGTGTAGAGATAGCCTGGGTAGCCTCTGCGTCCTGGTATCTCTTTTCTGGCGGCAGAGATCTCTCGCAGGGCCTGGGCGTAGTTAGTCATATCGGTGAGGATGACCAACACATGCATTCCCAGCTCAAAGGCCAGGTATTCTGCGGCAGTGAGAGCTACACGAGGAGTGGCTATTCTCTCGATGGCCGGATCGTCTGCCAGATTGATAAACACTACCGAACGGTCAATAGCACCTGTCCGGCGGAAATCCTGAATAAAATAGTCTGCCTCTTCAAAGGTGATGCCCATAGCGGCAAAGACCACAGCGAACCTCTCTTCTTTCCCCAGCACTTTGGCCTGTCGAGTAATCTGAGCCGCCAGTTGGTTGTGAGGTAGACCCGAACCTGAAAATATAGGAAGCTTCTGTCCTCTGACCAATGTGTTCAGCCCGTCGATAGCTGAGATGCCCGTCTGAATAAATTCCGAGGGATATTCTCGGGCGTAAGGGTTGATGGGATCACCGTTGATATCCAATCTCTTGTCAGGCAGAATATTGGGCCCTTCGTCGATGGGCCTGCCCAGTCCATCGAATACTCTGCCCAGGATATCCATTGACACCCCCAGTTCTATGCCTCGGCCTAAGAACTTCACCCGACTTTTAAAAACATCCACCCCAGTGGCTCCTTCGAACAACTGCACCAGGGCCTTGTCCCCATCCACCTCCAGCACTCTGCCCCTTCTCTTCTCCCCACTGGGAAGTTCCAGCTCTACCAACTCCTCAAATTTCACCCCTTCTACCTCTTCAACCAAAACAAGGGGGCCGGCAATTTCACGAATGGTCATATATTCCTTAAGCATTAACACTCTCCTCCTTTTCCATCAGCGCTTCCACCTGGGTCCGGATCTCTTTCTCTAACTGGTCAAACCGATCCAGTTGGTCCTCGGGAATAAGCTTTGCCCTGGCTATCTCCTCTTTAACAGGCAGGGAAGCCAGTCGGTCGATAGACACTCCCTTCTCCAGGGCTAACTGAGAAAGTCTATGTAATTCCATTATCAATTTGAGCATTCTATATTGCTTGGTCAGTGAGGTATAGGTATCTATCTCCATAAAGGCATTTTGATGTAAGAAATCTTCTCTTATTGATCTGGAGGTCTCCAGGATCAATCTGTCCCGGTCAGACATAGCTTCTATGCCCACCAGTCTCACTATCTCTGCCAGTTCTGCCTCCTGCTGCAACAGCCGCATCGCTTCGGCTTGGAGTGAGGGAAACTCTCTGTTGATATTTGTCTTAAAATAGTCCTCTAAGTTGATGGAGTAAAGGGAGTAGCTGTTAAGCCAGCTTATGGCGGGGAAGTGCCTTTGGAAGGCAAGGGTATCTTCCAGACTCCAGAAGACCTTAACTACTCGGAGAGTTGCCTGTACTACCGGGTCGGCTAGATCACCGCCAGGGGGGGATACAGAGCCGATGACGGTGAGGGAGCTTTCTCTTTTGTCGCTGCCCAAACAGACTACCCGGCCGGCCCTTTCATAGAACTCAGCTAAGCGAGTGCCCAGGTAGGCTGGGTAGCCCTCTTCGCCGGGCATCTCCTCCAGTCTGCCTGACATCTCTCTGAGCGCCTCTGCCCATCGGGAGGTAGAGTCGGCCATAACTGCTACATTGTAGCCCATATCCCGGAAGTATTCGCCGATGGTGATGCCGGTGTAGATCGATGCCTCCCGGGCTGCCACCGGCATATTGGAAGTATTGGCAATGAGCACAGTACGTTCCATTAAGGGGCGGCCACTTCTGGGGTCGGTCAACTCTGGAAATTCCAGCAACACGCTGGCCATTTCGTTGCCTCGCTCACCACAGCCGACAAAGACTATTATATCCGCATCTGCCCACTTAGACAACTGATGCTGTATCACGGTCTTGCCGCTGCCGAAAGGACCGGGCACACAGGCCGTTCCCCCTTTGCCGATGGGGAAGAAAGTATCGATCACCCTTTGGCCAGTAGTGAGAAGGGTACTAGGAACGAGTTTGTTTTTATAGGGCCGGGCCTTTCTCACCGGCCACTGCTGGGACATAGTGATCTCCTGTATCCCTGTGGCAGCTTTTACTCTAGCCACTGCCTCTTTGACCGAAAAATCTCCTTCTTTTATCTCCTCTATCTCCCCCGCTATTCCCGGAGGAACGATAACCCGGTGCACCACTGCTGGGGTCTCCTCCACTGTGCCAATGATGTCACCGCCACTGACTCTCTCCCCTTCCTTTACCATAGGTGTGAAATGCCATTTCTTCTCTCTGTCTAAAGCAGGTATGTTGATCCCTCGGGTGACGAAATCGCCTGTTTGGGCACGAATAATATCCAGAGGACGCTGGATTCCGTCGTAGATTGACCCTATGAGTCCGGGGCCTAGCTCTACACTCAGTGGTTCTCCGGTGAGATAGACGGGTTCTCCAGGGCCTATTCCCCCGGTGTTTTCATAAACCTGGATAAAAGCCCGATCTCCCCTGAGTTCTATGATCTCTCCGATGAGCTGGTGGTCACTCACCATGACTACATCGAACATCCTGGCCTCCTCCATCCCCTGGGCCACTACCAAGGGGCCGGAGACCTTAACTATGGTTCCTGTTTTCACCTACTTATCACCTCCCCGGAATATATCCGCTCCTATCGCTTTGCTTACTGTCTGTCTCACTTTCTCTGTCGCAAGTCCCAGCCCGCCCCGATTGTCTGGAATAAGCACAACGCTGGGCAGGGTCTTCAGGGCAACTCTCTCTATTTTCTCCTGGATTCCCACAGCCACTCGTTCAGTAATAAAGATAACTACATATTTACTGTTTACTAAACTGTCGAATGCCCGGGCTGCCTCCTGGGCATCAGCCACTGGCACCACCTTCATCCCTACGGCCTTGAAGGGCAGAACGGAGTCCCGGTCGCCAATGACTGCCATTTTAGAAATCTCCCAAGGTAAGTCTTTCCTAACGTCACCGGGTTGAACCGTTGCGAATGTATGTTCAGCTTTTTTCTCTCTTTCTTGTGTCTGCATTTCCGAACCTCTCTCTGACCGCGAAGAACCCGAAGAAGACGCAAAGCTCGCTAAGATCCCATTCTTCCAAATCTGTGGACATAGTTCAGAGCTTTATGGATTCGAGTTCAATAAGCACTTTATTTCCCATCACCAAATTAACCTTTTACTTCTGAAACCTTGCGTTCTTTGCGTTTCCTCTACGACCCTTGCAGTTAAATTCGAATCTCAGTATAATAGCCTTATTTAATTTTAGCTCAGGTTCTATGTTAAGGATATTCTGGGAGTCTCTCTCTTATAAGCTCGGCTGACAATTGGTTAGCTTTTCCTACCACTACAATCCGCACGGCCTTAAATTCGTACTCCTTTAAAAGCAGATAGGCCACAAGGGGCTCAATTCCCAGAGATTGGACCTTAGCTCTTTCTAAGTAGGAGATGAGCGTAGCGTCGGCTGCCCTCTCCAGGGGGAGGAAACTGCCAGATTTCAAGAGGGCGTCGGTTCCTGTGGCCACAGTTTTA
>CAZQSC010000051.1:0-15047 GCA_964595705.1 uncultured bacterium
TCAGCACAGCAAAAGTTGCTTAACTTGCTGTCTCCTTTTTGGGGTGCACTCCACCCGGCAAATCTTAAGAACTATCCGTTGTGCTGGATCCAAAGCATTCATCTGATATCTTCCAAGAGCTAACGAAACTGCCAGCGACTGTGATTGTATACTTTTCTCTGGAAGGATGTGAAGTCGTAAATCGGAGAAACGCGAATGTCTAAGGTGAGCGTTATCCTTCCAACCTATAACAGAGCAACCTTGATCGGTAGAGCCGTTGAGAGTGTGCTCAATCAGACGTACAGGGATTTCGAGTTGATTATCGTTGACGATGGGTCAACCGATGATACGGAGAAGGTTGTGAAGAGCTTCTCGGATGAGAGGATATATTATACGAAGCATAAAGTAAATAAAGGAGCGGCAGCGGCAAGGAATACAGGTCTTAAGCTAGCTAAGGGGGAGTTGATCGCCTTTCAGGATAGTGATGATGAGTGGCTACCTGAGAAGCTTGAGAAACAGGTGAAAGTTATTCAAACGGGTTCCCCTAAATTGGGGCTAGTTTACCACAACATGAAAAGCTTCCCCCTGAACGATGGAAGTTCGGTGACCTGGGTTCCGATACATATCACTCCAGAGGATGGTATAGTATACAGTCATTTTCTGTCAGAATTTATAAGACCGGAATGGGGTATAGCAATGCAAACGACTGTTATCAAGAAAGAATGCTTTAACAGAGTAGGTGGTTTTGACGAGCGGCTAAGACGTTGTATAGACACAGATCTGTTCATTCGCATATCTAAGTACTATTACTTCTATCATATTGACGAGCCCTTGGTAAACTTTTCGTATATGGTTCCCGGTGGAATTAGAACAGATGATATGGCCGCTATCAGAGGTCAGGAGCTCATTTTGAACAAATACAATGGAGACCTGTTAAAGAATCCTAAGGCTCTGGCTAATATTCACTATCATCTGGGCTATTGGTTTTATCTTCTTGGAGAACCATCGAAAGGTAGAGAATATCTATTGGAAGCTGCTAGAATTAACCCGACGAACCCTAAATATATCCTTATGGCTTTTTTAGGTATGTTTGGTATTTGTATTTTTTCAATTGCAGTGAAGTCAAAAGATCAGATCTTAGGTCGTGGCGTTCCAACCCTCACAGAAAAAGAATTATGAACATTCTTGCTGTTTCAAGCTTGATCCCCTCGTAAAAAGTTCCTGAAATTAATTGCACCGCGGAGCGCACGAAGGACGCAAAGAGAGGCTATTTTAAATAATCAGAGAATTATATATTTTCTTTTCTCTGCGTTCTTGCCGGCCTTTGCGGCGAGATTTGACTTTTTATGAAAGAAAAACCTGTATCCCCTGATCTATGTTGGTGGTTTACGGACTCGGTTGTCCGGATGTCCTCAATAAGGCACGAAGTTGAAGACACTTTCATTTCTTATGCTGACGACCATATCTGTCAGTGCCTGTATAGCAAGGGGCTAGCATCCTTGCATCCGCAGTAACGATGGGTGGCGTCATTAAGGGAGTCAATAGTAGTGAACATTTGTTACATCATTACCCGCTACTGGCCTGCTATAGGTGGAGCAGAAATCCACACCCACGAATTGGTGAAGAGGATATCTGAGACACATAATGTCAAAGTCATCACCCAACTGAAGAGTGACCGGATTGAAGATTGGCTAGAGGAAACCACTATATATGCGCCTCAAGAGCCTGAAAAGTATTCTGACAACAAGGCGGAAGTTCATCTAATAACAGTTACCTCCTTAGAGCGAACTATTCTGCAACCACTTGTTCGAATGAGCAAACAGATGGGGGGAGTCTGGCGAGTAGCTTTTCCAACTATAAGGTTAATATTCAGGAGAAAGATTCTCGAAATAGCCTGTGGCTGCGACATCATCCATAACGTCCGTGCGGGCTGTCAGTATTTGAGCGATGTGGCCTTACAGGTGGCCCGAAAGTTAAGGATACCCTACGTGTTTACACCTATTCCTCATCTAGAAGGATCAAATAGAGAGGTCTTTAAGATATTCTCCAAACTCTATCGAGAGGCTGATGCCTTAATCGCTATGACGGAATACGAGAAGAGGTGGCTGGTACGCCAAGGAGCCAAACCCGAGAGGGTCTATCCTATTGGTGTAGGGCCCATTCTCGCTGAGCGTTCTAACAGAGAAAGTTTCAAAGATCAATACGGCATCAATGGGCCAATGGTCCTATTTGTAGGCCAGAAGTACCCATACAAGGGTTATATTGAAGTTCTAAAAGCAACAAAGGAAGTCTGGCAGCGATTCCCAGACACATACTTTGTATTCGCTGGACCTAGAACGCGGGAGTCGGTAGCGGTTTTTTCGTGTCTTGGTGATTCTAGAATTATTGAGTTGGGTACGCTTGATGATCAAGAGAAGACCAATGCATTTGCGGCTTGCGACATCTTCTGTATGCCATCGGTCCAAGAGAGCTTTGGAGGAGTCTTTTTAGAAGCCTGGATGATGGAGAAGCCAGTAATCGCCGGGGACATTCCCTGTGAACGGGAATTAATAGATAACGGTATGGATGGATTTCTGGTCAAGCAAGATCCAAAGGAGATTGCTGAACGGATCATTCAGCTTCTAAGTGATGAGGAGCTGAGAAAGCAAATGGGGCGGAGGGGAAAGAGAAAAGTGATAACCAAATATACCTGGGAGGAGATTGCGAATAGAATGGAGAGGATTTATGGGAAGCTTTTGGAGGAAAGCGGTACACAGCGCTGAATTTGATCCTGACATTCCGTTTGGGATGTACATAAGGTATTGCGACATAATGTTATGCGATTGCTATTTATCACATCAGGCCCTACCTATCCCCCGGATTCGGGGGATAGGATCCGGATGTATAACCTTATCCGGCATATAGCGGCCCATCATCGGGTCCACCTCGTTTCTTTCATCGAAAATGAAGAGCAGCGTAGGGTTATGCATCGGATGAAAGAGTACTGCCGGGAGGTAAGATGTGTTTCCCGCCCTGGTCCGGTGGATTCGACGATCTTCGAAAAGATGGGTAAGTTCTTCCTGGGTCGCTCCTATTATATCGAGGATTTCCGATCGAAGGAAATGAGGGATACTATCCGGGCGATCACCAGGGAGTATAAATTTGACCTGGCCCATTTCGACTTCATAGAGATGGCGCAGTACAGGGACTGCGTGGGAGATATTCCAACGGTCTTGACCGAGCACGATCTCTTCTACGTGAAAATGCGGCGCTATCTGAAAGCGAAGCAGCCTTTTTCGGAAAAACTGGGAACCTTACGGGATTGGCTGAAGCTTCGCTCCTATGAGCCCGAGAGCTGTGGGTCGTTTGATGCCGTAGTTGTCACTTCGGAGCAGGACGCGGCCGTTTTGAGAGCCAGACTGCCTGCATCGAAGATTGTGGTGGTGCCGAATGGGGTCGATACGAGCTTTTACACCCCTGATGTCTTTTCGGGAGAGCAGGATGAGTCCAAGGTTCTCGTCTACACGGGAATGATGGGCAACCTTGCGAACACAGATGCTGCCCTATATTTTGTCAAACACATATTCCCGTATGTCCGACGAGAGCTTTCTGAGGTGAAGTTATATATCGTAGGGAAGGATCCGACTGTATCCGTCAGAAGCCTGATGAGGGAGGAGGGCGTTACTGTTACCGGGGCTGTGGTGGACGTTCGACCGTATATAGCCAAAGCCAGCGTATACATCGTTCCTCTCCGGATCGGCGGCGGTACCCGGCTGAAGATATTGGAGGCTTTTGCGATGGGGAAGGCTGTGGTTTCCACCTCCATAGGCTGCGAAGGGCTCCGGGTGACGGATGGGGAGAACATCCTTATTGCGGATGATCCGAGAGATTTTGCGGGTAGAATCGTTAACATTTTAAAAGACCAGTCCTTAAAGCTAAGGCTCGGTCGGAACGCCAGAAGATTGGTCGAGTCGGAATATGACTGGAAAATCTGCGCCCAGAAGTTGGAACAAGCATTTGTGGAAACTTGTGCGCTCTGGAAAAGGAATTCCACATGACCCCGTTGGACTTCGTCTGTTTCTCCATAAACTACTGGGAAAAGCGGTGGGATAGAAAGCATCACTTTATGGTAAGCCTGTCCCGCAAGGATTTGGTAGGCCAGGTGGTGTATATTGAACCTTCCTTGAATTTGGTCCGCCTATTCCTGTTCCCCTTTTCCGAACTGGCAACCCCTGAACAACGGCATCGTTGGAAGAGAGCTCTTACCTTTGGGTTAGAAAGAGCCCATGAAAAATTCTACATTTATAGTCCCTTGTTTTTGCTTCCTTTCTGGCGTTTTTATCCCATCTACAAGATCAACAGGCTAATTACGCTGCTGTTTATTCGATTGCGTCTGGCAAGTCTGCGTATTAGAAAACCCATTATTTGGACGTATCATCCTTATGACGAATGCGTTCTGGGCTACTGGAAGGATCGGACGGCAGCCTGTTTTGACTGGGCCGAACTCTGGTCCGAATGGTTTATAGAGTTTTCCCCGAGGCGTTTGCAATTCGTGGCCCAATTGGAGGAACGTATCATCCGAGGATGTGACCTGGTCTTCACTGTCTCCCGGGAATTGACCCGCCGGGCCAGACGGTGGAACTCCAATTCCCATTTTCTGGCCAGCGGAGCCTCTTTGGAGATGTTCAAGGATATAGGCGAAGATGATATACCCGAGGATATTAAAAAGATCCCTCACCCCATCATCGGCTATGTAGGGAGCATCGGGGAGAGGGTGGATGTGGAGTTGCTTTCAAAGATAAGCCACCGTTTTCCTGAAGCTTCACTGGTATTGATCGGTAGGGTATTGGAGGACCGGATAGACCCCCGAATTTTAGAAGAGCTAAAGGAGAGGGAGAACGTGTATTTCTCAGGTGAGAGGGAATACCGGGAGCTTCCCGCCTATATAGCGGCCTTCAAGGTGGGGATAATTCCCTATATCCCGGAGAGGATAAAGCTTAACGAGCCCACTAAACATTACGACTACCTTGCCGCCGGTAAACCGACGGTCTCCACCGCTATAGAGGAGCTTTTGAGATTTAAAGATTATATCTACATAGCCCATTCCCATGAGGAGTTTCTAAAGCTTTTGTCCCAAGCTTTGGATGAAGATGACCCTCAGAGGGTAAAAAGCCGGCTGGAGTTTATGGAGAGGAATACTTGGTCGATTAGGGCTGATGAGATCTTGGAGGCTATCAAGAAAGTGACTGTTGATCATGAGAATAGGGGTTGACGGCAGGGAACTTTCAGAACAAGTCATCACAGGGATAGAACGATATCTGTGGAACTTTCTGACTTCGCAGGCTGTGGGGGACTCCCGTCATGAGTTTATCATCTACGGCAATCAACATACCTCGTTTAAACCCTTAGGGTCTAATATCAGGCTGCGCATCATACCAGAGCGTTCTACCTTTTGGTGGGATCAGGTGGTGCTGTCCAGGTGGGTAAGATCCGATCGCCTGGATGTCTTCTTTTCCCCTTATGACAAAGGCCCCTTGTTCCTTTCCTGCCCGTTGATCTTAACCGTTCATGACTTATTGTTTACGGTTATCCCAGATCAAAGGGGGATAGAAGGATTTTTCTACAACTGGGCCTACATTGAATCCCGCAACCTTATGGCTAAAAGGGCAGATTTGATAATAACGGTTTCCCAGTGTTCCAAGCGGGATATCATAAGCCTATTCGGGATTCCGGAAGGTAAGATAAAAGTTGTCCCCAATGGGGTGTCGGATAGGTATTGCCAGGTTCAGGATAAGTCGTTGATAGAACAAACGAAACGCAAATACGGAATCCCCGGAGATTACATCCTATATGTGGGTAATTTTAAACCACATAAGAACGTCCGATGCCTGGTGGAGGCTTATGGTAGGTTGTCTGATTCATTAAAGGGGAAATGCTGTTTGGTCCTATGTGGTGGAAGGGATAAATTTAGAGAAGAAGTAGAAGCCTATGTTAAAAGCCTTAGGTTAAAGGAGAACGTGGCGTTTGTGGATTTTGTCATGCGCGAGGATATGCCCACCCTTTACAGTGGTGCCAAGGTTTTCGTCTTCCCTTCCCTTTATGAGGGGTTTGGACTTCCGCCGTTAGAGGCTATGGCCTGTGGCACACCGGTCGTCTGTTCCAACTCCACTTCCCTCCCTGAAGTGGTAGGGGATGCCGGCATTTTGGTGGATACCAGTAACCCCGAACCTCTGGCGGAGGGGATGGAGAGGGTTTTGATGGATGAGAAATTGCGCAAGGAACTTAAGTGTAAAGGATTACAACGGGCGAAGCAGTTCTCCGTAGAGGAGGTCTCCAAAAGGCTTTTGGAGGTTTTGGAGAACGCCGTTTCATTCAGGTAACCTCATTCTGGAGGATGGTCCCAACGACTATGAAATCGCTGAAGTCCATTCTAATAATCCCCCCCAGTGCTATGCCCTCTGGGAGGCATAAACACCGGGAGAAGGAGATCGCCCACCATTTGGCGGGGTTTTATTGGGTATATTACCTTTCCTGGAGGGTCCCGGAAAACAGGGATTTCTTCTCTCGGTTTAAAACTGCCTGGCAGGATTTTTTTCAGAAGCCTGAAACATATCACGAAGAGGATTTGAACATAGTCCGGTTGCCCATGCTTCGGGGCCCCTTCGAGGCGATAGGATACTATAACCAGGCCTGGCTCTCCAGGCTAATCCGAAACTTAGCTCCGGATTTCGTGCTCAGCGCCTCTACGTTCCTTCATCCCCTGCCCAAAAGGGATGGGATGGTTTACTGCTATGACTTTCCCGATATACCTACTACCGAAGCAGATAATCCCTTCTATCAAAGGATTATAAATCAACATGTAAGAAGCGAGATAAATAAGGCGGATGTCTTAACAGCAGTATCACATAGCTTGGTTGAATATTTAGAGCGGCAATACGGTCGGCCCGTCCATTACCTTCCCAACGGAGGAGATATGGCCAAGTTTAAGGGAGTTTCCCAGGAAGAGGTGGAGAAGATAAGGGGAAGGTTTGGACTTGGGGGGAAGTTCGTGATAGGCTATATCGGCTATTTCGGAGGATGGTCTGGTCTGAATTTCGCGATCGAGGTTTACAAGAGGTTCAAAAGTTATGTGAAGGATGCGGTGCTCTTCATCGTGGGCTCAGGTGAGGAAGTGGAGCGTTACAGAGGCCAAGGCCAAGAAGGAATAGTATTTACTGGGGCCGTTGACCAGACCCAGGTCCATAAGTATTTCTGTTCCATAGATGTGGGAATACTCACCAGCCCTCTGGTCGGCTTTCGGGATTATTCCTTTCCAATCAAAGTGATAGAATATAGTGCGGCGAGGAAGATGGTGGTCTCCACTCCCATAGCCGAGCTTAAGCATATAAGGTTACCCAATATCCTCTTAGCCGAATATGGCTTGGTTGATGAATGGGTAGCGACCCTTATGAAGGCTAAGGAGACCCCTTGGGATTCCTCATGGGATACGGCGATAGGGGAGTATGATTGGGGGAGGATTTGCCAAAAGCTGGTAGAACTCCTTGAGAGTTATGCAGGATAATAAACTCGACGTTATAGGGCTGATATCGGCTTGAAGTTCTCCAGTCACCTAAAGAGCTTATTTATGCAACCGATTCGGGAATATATTTTCAAAGATGGAGGGCAACTTGAGAATAGGGTCTTTATTGATCACCAACGATTTCCCCCCCATAGTGGGCGGTATTTCCACTTATTTTTACCAGTTGTGGCAATATCTGCCCTCAGAGAGGGTGTTTGTGCTGGCGCCTCGGGTGAAGGGATGTGAGGAGTTCGACCGGAGGCAGAATTTCAGGATCATAAGGAAGAAAATGCCCATAGGGGAATCGAAAAGGGAGAAGATATTGAAGGCCTTATTCAACGTGGTCTGGGGCCTATACCTGGCCTTACGTTTCCGAGTGGTCAAACTCCACTGTGGGCAGGTAATCTCTTCCGGGTTGGCTGGGCTTATCTGTAAGAAAGTTTTGGGTATCCCGTATGCGGTCTACGTTTACGGCTCGGAGACCATAAGATTTGCCCACTCCCGGGTTTTGCAGAGGCTAATAAAAGAGGTGATTGAGGAGGCAAGGGAGGTGGTCCCCAATAGCGAGTATACCCTTCAGGAGTATCTGCGTTTAGGGATCCCACGGGATAAAATGGTCAAAATCAACCCCGGGGTGGACCCTCGGGTGTTTATGCCGCGGGAAAAGCCCCGGGGATTGGCCCGAAAATACGGAATAGATGGGCCGACGCTTCTGACCGTGGGGCGATTAGACGAGAGGAAGGGACACGACACGGTAATGAGAGCCCTTCCGAGGATAGCCGAAAAGTTTCCCCAGGTGAAATACCTCATCGTGGGCAAAGGACGGGAGGAACGGAGACTGAGAGATCTGGCCCGTGAGGTAGGAATCGAGGATAGGGTCCTATTCGCCGGTTTCGTACCGGATGAGGAGCTGCCGGCCCATTACAACCTGTGTGATGTTTTTGTGCTCCCTAACCGGGAGACGAAAGATTTCGTCCAACTACGGGGTGATTATGAGGGATTTGGAATAGTTTTTTTAGAAGCGGGGGCCTGCGCCAAACCAGTGGTAGGAGGGCGCTCCGGAGGGGTGATGGAGGCTGTGGTGGATGGAGTCACCGGATTCTTGGTCGACCCTATGTCTGCTGCAGAAGTGGCGGAGGCGGTGATCCGGCTTGTAGAAGACCGCGAACTGGCCCGAAGGCTGGGGCAGGAGGGGAGAAGGCGGGCCCAGCAGTTCGACTGGAGGAAACTTTCGGCAAAAGTACAGGAGATACTGATTTAATGAGCACCCAGGCTAGGGGCCTCTGGGGGGAGATTACTACGACTATCCGTAACAAGGCCGGGGAACTCTGCCGAGGAGGCAATGGGAGACTATTGGATGTGGGATGCGGTAATGGGCTCTTTTTCGCTTCCCTGAAGGAGACAGGCAATCTCCACCTTTTGGGCCTGGATAGATCTCATGATCTGCTATTAGAGGCCCGGGAAGCAAACAAAGGGGTCAACTTTGTCCGAGCTCTTTTGGAGGTTCTACCCCTCCGGGATAGTTGCTTTGACTGGGTCGTATGCCTCAACACCCTCTACAACCTCCCCGGTATGCACGAAGTAGAACACGCCCTTCGGGAGATGATGCGGATTTGCAGGCCCGGCGGACGAGTAATCGTGGACGTCCGCAACCGGGCAAATCCTTATATGCGTCTCAAATACTGGTGGCATGGGATCTGGTCGGGGTTCCCGGTTAGGGCCTACTACCTTTGCCAGTTCGTGGATGTATTCGAGAAGGAAGGATTTGAGATAGAGCGGACAGTTTCCATCGGGCCCCCTCATAGCTGGCTGGCTTTGGCCTACCTTATCCAAGCTCGAAGGAGAAAATAGATGCGACTTATGGTGCCTTCTGTTGGAACCCCTATCGGAATAAGAGACATATGGCAGGGGTTCTTCGGTGAAGACTTGGATTTGGTGGAGATTTTTAAAAGATATGCTCGGGTCCGGCATTGTTATTTTGTCAACTCCGGAACCACGGCCTTCTACCTTATCCTCCAGGCGTTAAAGGTTCTATCCGGAAGAAGGAAAGTGGTGCTGCCGGCCTATACCGCACCTTCGCTCATCCTGCCTATAAGAAAGGCCGGTCTGAAACCCGCGTTGACCGAGGTCTCCCTCGAGACCTTCAACATTGATGTAGAACTTCTAAGAGAATATATGGATGAAGAGACCCTCTGTGTGGTCCCGGTCCATATGTTCGGGCTTCCCTGCGATATGGTCGGGGTTGAGGAGGTTGCAAGGAGTAAGGGCGCTTTTGTGGTGGAGGATGCCGCTTCTTCTTTGGGCTCGGAGCTGGATGGAAGGCCCACCGGGACCTTCGGGGATTTGGGGTTTTACAGTTTCAACCGCGGGAAGAATCTCTCCACTCTGACAGGAGGATGCATCGTCACCCACTCGAAAGGTCTTGCCCAGGTCGTAGAGAAGATGTTTAGAGAACTGCCCCGACCTTCGGTCCTTTCCCGGGTGCTTATCCCGGCCAAGACCGCAGGGCTGGCTTTGGCCGTCCGACCTTTGGGTTATACTCTTCTGCATTCCATAGTGGCCAGATTCAAATATACCGAACTTCACACCGATTTTGATTCTTTCGCATACACCGGATTCCAGGCAAGGGTGGGGCGCTCTTTATTCCAGCAAGCTGAGGAGGAGATCTTCCGCAAGAGGGAGGAAAACGGGATATTCCTCCATACCTCACTTACAGGGGTTAAGGGAATCAGGCTACCGAAGATACAATCCCATTCCAGAGTGGTGTTCAACCAGTTTCCTCTGATGCTTGAGGATAAGACCGTTCGGGATGCGCTTTACCGGAAGATACGGAACGAACTAAAGATAGAAGCCACCATCCTTTACCCGGATCCGATCCACAGAATATACGACCTGGGGTACGACATAAGGCAAGATCCCTTTCCCAACGCCACCTACTTAGCTAAGAGGTTGCTCTTAATCCCCACCCATCCACTCATCCGGAGGGAGCTACTGGAGCAGGTAGTGGATCTGATCAAAGATTATGTGTCTTTGCATAAGGAGTGAGGTGATATATGCTTCCAAAGAGGAACATAGGCCGGAGCCTTAAAAAGGCCCTGTCCCAGCCGGGTTATGCCTGGCGGGCTTTCGGCCAGAGGTTCAAATCCTACCTTACGTACCGTCTCTTGGGGGGCCGCAGCGCCTATCCTGAGACCGTTTCCATCCTCCTCACTTACCAGTGCAACCTGCGATGTAAGATGTGCGGCCAGTGGGGGGAGACCGGGTCGTCTAAGTTCTATACCCCAGAAGTTCTCAGGCAGATGCTGAGCTTGGGAGAATTAAAAGCCCTGGTGGATGAATTAGCCTCCTTTAAACCCACTATTACCCTTTTCGGGGGGGAACCCTTGCTCTACAGACACTGGGATGAGCTTCTCGCCTATATAAAGTCTAAAGGGTTACGGTGCAATATGATCTCCAACTGCACCCTTTTAGAGGATCATGCAGAGGCTTTGGTGGACCTCGGTCTGGACGAAATCATCTTCTCCTTAGACGGCCCAGAGGAAATCCACGATGAGATACGCAACCGCAAGGGAACATTTCAAAGAGCCACCTCGGGCATAATGGCAGTGAACCGGGTCAAGCGGCAGAAGGGGAACAACAAGCCAGTCATCAACATAAACAGCACGATATTCGATTTCAACTACTTCAGGCTTGCCGAAATGGCTGAGATAGCCGACGGGCTGGAGGCTAAGACCATAACCTTCCATCACCTTATCTTCATCAGCCCGGGGACCTATGAAGAGCATAACTGTATTTTCAGGGAGCTCTTCGGGGTGGAAAGTTTCGACTGGGCGGGATTCGTGGAGGAGAAGCTCCCTCGGATAGATCCGGATGCCCTAATAAGCGAGATACATAAGCTGCGTCAAAAAAGAGACTTGAAGGTTGCATTCACCTTCTATCCTAATTTCACCGATGATGAGATGAGGCGATACTATACCTCCTTCCACTTCCTACCGGAAACTTACAGACATAGGTGTCTAAGTCCGTGGATGGTAGCCTATGTATTTCCCGACGGCTCAGTACGGCCCTGTCTTTCCCTGAACCTTTCGGTGGGCAATGTACAAGAAGCCTCCTTTAAGGAGATTTGGAACGGAGAACCGTACCGGCGCTTTCGGAGTGTGGTCAAACAGCGGAGATTCTTCCCGGTATGCCCCCGGTGCACAGAGTTCTATCGCTTTTGAGGTGCAAAGATGGCCCGGCCCAAAGTGCTGCACATCATCACCCGACTGGACCGTGGAGGGTCGGCCGAGGCAGTTATACAGTTGGTCGAGGGACTTAAGCGGGATGGTTATTCGGTCAAGTTGGTCACCGGTCGGACTGTGGAGCCTCAGGAGGATCTGGGAGCTTTTTCCCGGAGGACGGGAATTCCCGTAGTTTCAATAGAAGAACTTAGGCGAGAGGTCAACCTGGCGAACGACCTTATAGCCCTGGTGAAGCTGATGCGTTTGGTCGGCAGAGAGAGACCGGAGATTGTCCATACCCATTCGTCTAAAGCTGGGTTACTGGGAAGACTGGCGGCTTGGTTGAAGGGCTGTCCGGTGGTGATCCATTTTCCCCACGGGCATGTTTTTTACGGATACTTTGGCAGCCTCCGGAGCTCGGCCATCATCTTAGCGGAGCGGCTGGCTGCACGCATCACTCACCGCATATTTACCCTCACTGAACTGGGCAAAAGGGAGCACATCAGGTTCGGGATCGCCGGGCCAGATAAGTTTGTTACAGTCCCTTGCGGTATAGATTTAGCGAAATTCTCATCGCCCCGGAGGAGCCCCTCCGAGGTGCGCGCGGAATTTGGCTTTTCCCCCGCCGACGCCGTAGTGGGTTGGATAGGCCGACTGGTACCCATTAAGGGCTGCAAGTACTTCCTCTATGCGCTGGAGCTGGCCAGAAGGAGAAGGTCGGACCTTAAGGGAATCATCATCGGGGATGGCCCCTTGCGGAAGCAGCTGGAGGAGTTGGCGAAGGAACTCGGTCTTTCCGAAAGTTTGGTCTTTGCCGGAGTCCGGAAGGACATCGCTGAGATTATGCACTCCTTGGACCTATTCGTGCTCACCTCTCTCAACGAAGGACTTGGTCGGGTATTGCTGGAGGCTATGGCCTGTGGAATACCTGTGGTGGCTAGTCGGGTCGGAGGGGTGGGTGAGATTGTTCTTCACCGGGAAACCGGCCTCTTGGTCTCTCCTAAGGATCCCGAGGGAATCGCCGCAGCCATATTAGAGATACTGAACAACAAAAAGAAGGCCGAGCTGTTCTCCCGGAAAGGAAAGGAGAAGGCCAGGTTGTTCGATGTGGAAAGGATGATCGAGAAGACCGAAGAAGTCTACAGAGAGTTGTTGGCCGTCAGAGAGGGGAGTCCCGGTTGACAAGAATATTGTGCGCCTTCATCATCACCTTATTCATACTCTGTACGACCCTGGCGACCGCAGATTACCTCCGTGTTCCTGCCGGTATTCACTTCGATTCCAAGGTCAGCGGCGGTAAGTACTCCCTGGAAGAGCTGGCGAAGATATGCAGGGAAGAAGACGTCGCCGTGGCCATTGTCACCGACCACGACAATATGCGGGTGGAATACGGGGTCTTTCCGTTGCGTAAGATCACCGGTTTTCTGGTCCGGAAGTGGACGGGAGAGGTGGAGAAAAATTCCATATCCACCTTTGGGGCGGAAAATTACCTCCGTCTGTTCGAAGAGGTGGACGCCCGATATCCTGACCTTATCCTGATCCCCGGTGCGGAGGCTATCCCATTCTACTACTGGGAGGGAAGCCCCTGGAGGGGGAACTTGAGGTTGATGCGCTTACATGAGCACCTCTTGGTCATTGGGCTGAAGAGCGCCGAGGATTATCGGCACCTACCCTCTATAGCCAATGGGTATCCCCGGGAGTTCTCACCGAAGGCCCTCATCAACCTGATTTGGGGAGCCACGGCCCTGATCGGCATAGGGGTATATAGAAAAAGAAAAGTCAAGCGCATCTATTTCGGAAACCAGACATTTGCAGTTTCCACCCGGAGAAATCAAGCTATTGGCGCCGTGATCGTCTTGGCCTCCCTTTTGTTTCTAATCAATAACTATCCCTTCCTGCCCCCTAAGTACGACCAGTACCACGGCGACCAAGACGGGGAGCCGTACCAGGTGCTGATAGACTATGTGAATCAGAGGGGAGGGATGGTCTTTTGGGCCCATCCCGAAGTGGAGCAAAAGATGAAGGTGAACGGGATCGAGCTCTATACGCCTCCATACCATGAGCATTTACTAAAGACTCATGGGTATACCGGCTTTGCCATCTTCTGGGAGGGAATGAAGTACATAGGAACGCCCGGGGGTATATGGGATAAGGTTTTGAACGAATACTGTCGAGGGGAGAGAGAGCGGCCGGTTTGGGCCATCGGAGAGCTGGACTTCGAAGGGGAAGGCAGCGTAGAGAATGTGAAAGAAATGGCCACTGTGCTGCTCCTTAGGGAGAAGAGCCGAGAGGAGGTGCTGGAGTCCCTCAAGGCAGGGCGGATGTACGCCACCCGCAGTTTTGCGTCTCAGTGGCTGACCTTGGAGGAGTTTTCGGTGGGGGACCCCTATGGAGTGGCCCATATGGGGGAGACCCTTCGCACCCATGATCCTCCCCATATTCGCATAAAGTTCGCCAGCACCCAAGCAAAGAAATTTCGGATACAGGTGATCCGAAATGGAGCGGTCATCGGAACTTTCCCAATCCACGGTTCCGGGGTTGTAGAGTTCGACGACCGGACGGTGCACCGGAGTGGCAAGGTGTACTACCGCATACTCGCCTTCACAGGGGATTGGGCCTTTCTGGCCTCTAACCCTATATTCGTGGAGTTCGAATAATTGAAAAACCGATGCAAACCGACAGTTAACAGCCCGACTGCCATTACAGCGATGATAGAGAATCTATGGATTTCGAAAACGAAGAGGATGAGCGGGCATTCTTGATCCCCAAAGACAGACGGGAAAGAAGCACCGAACTATGGCAGATCTACCTAAGTCTGGGAGATTCTCTTGGTCTACAGCCGGATTCACAAAGTCCTTATGACTTTGAAGAAATACGACGTGGAGGCATTGCTTTCAGTCGGGCAGGAACCCCTCGCCGAGTGTCTTGCGGAAGAAGAAAGGCAGATTCGAGCGGAGGACAGACGATATTGGCAGGTGCTTCGCAATGAATTAGAAGCTATGCGGCATAACCGCAAAAATCAAATCTCAACGCAAAGGTACAAAAATCGCAGAGGGGAATAGGGCATACAGATATTCGAGTATTTAAGAGACATCTTCTCTTCTTGCCCTGTGTAATGAAGATTTCTATCTCTCTATTACACAGGATAAATCCTTAGCTCCTTTGCGGTAACAATCAGCTTTGGGCAGATTTACAACTCAATCAATATTGATCCGTTCGTAAAAAGTTGCATTTCCCCTCCCCTGGGGGAGGGGATAAAGGGGAGGGGGAGAAAAGTACTTGAAATATCGACACCTTCACCCTCACCCCTA
>CAZQSC010000052.1:0-4636 GCA_964595705.1 uncultured bacterium
CAGATCCCATAATCCTGAAGGTGACAGTACACAACTCTTCCATCTCTGGTACAGTCGTCGAAGAGCAGTCAGGCAAGGCAGTCGGAGATGCAATAGTAACTCTGAACGACTCCTTAAGTGTAATTACTGATGAGAGCGGTAGTTATAGCTTTAACCACCTCTACCCGGGGGATTATGCAATTCGGGTCGAAAGGCCCGGTTATTCCTCTCCTCTCCCTCAGCAGGTGAGTCTTGGAATAGATCAATCTCTTTCTGTCGACCCCATCAAAATAGCCAAGCTCAAATATACTATCTCAGGCACAATCACCGCCTCAGGCAACCCGGTGAGAAATGCAGTGGTGAGGCTTGAGGACTGGGCAGATGGCTCGCCTGTCGGCCAGGATACCACCGACCAAGTGGGTGCATTCGCTCTGTCTGAGCTTCCCCCTGATATAAAGTACAGGATCATAGCCACAAAGAAGGGGTATGTAACCTACCAGTCAGATCCCATTGATATTTCTGCAGGCTCACAGACAGTTGATGTGGCATTGACCGCTCAGTCTAACACCCTCTACGGAACGGTTTTCTACGGCTCCACCGATCAGCCTGTAGAGGGAGCTGTGGTGAAGGCTAAAGAGAGCTCGGGCAAAACAATAACAGATACCACTGACAGTTTCGGTGACTACGCCCTAACCCTGCCCTCCGGCCTCTACTCCCTGATGGCCCATAAGGGGACTTTGGCCAGTCCCCCTCTCAGCCTCTCCGGTGGTGTCCCTCGGCTTAAAGACCTCAGACTGGCAGAAACGGCCCGTGTAAGCGGCCGGGTTTTCTACGGAGAAACAGTTGTGGCCAATGCTGTGGTAGTGGTCCAGAACTTAGAAACAGGGGAACCTTTAGAGACAAAATCTGGAAGTGATGGGAGCTATCACATTCGGGGACTGCTTCCCGGTGCTTACCAGATAAGTGTGACTGCTTCGGGCTTTGTCATCCTCGATTCTCCGCAACAGGTGACTTTGTCCCTGGGGGATTCTCTCCAGGTGGATTTCCACGGTAAGGGGATAAGCAACACGGTCAGCGGAATCTGCTCTGACGAACGGGGAGGCCCTATTGAAGGGGCTCAGATTCTGCTGGTGGCCGATGGAGACACCCTCTCGGCCGAAACTTCGGCCGACGGGTCGTTTACTTTTGAGAATATAGCCGATGGGGTCTATTCAGTGTGGGCCCAGGCCAGTGGGTATATAGGCAGAAGCGTGGGCGAGATAAGTTTAGCCAACAATCGGCCGGTGACCCTCTCCTTTACTCTGACTCCCATAGTTGGCACCATATCGGGCCGAGTGAGAAACAGCAAGACCGGTGAGGCTGAAGGAGGGACTGTAGTCTACTTAACTGGGCCGGTGAGCCTAAGTGACACCACCGACGCCGGCGGAGAATACCTGTTCGCTGAGCTTGCCCCGGGGAACTATGTAATAAAAGTACAAAAACCCTCCTACACCAGTCAGCCGGACAGTTTCACTGTCTCCCTCTCTGCCGGAAGCTCACTGATGGGTCTGGACTTTCTGCTCACCCCACAGATCACCCTGGCCCAGATAAGCGGCACCATATCTCACGGGACAGAACCGATAAAGGATGCCTTGGTGATCATTCAAACCCCTGACCTGTCGTTTGTCGACACTACAACCACCGACTCAAAGGGCTACTATGAGTTTCCCGACTTAGTATCACCGGAAAGCTATCGGCTCCAGGTGAGGGTTCCCGGTTTTGCCCCTGCCACCTCTGAGCTCATAGAGCTCAGCGAGGCTGGTGCCCGCTGGGATTTTAGCTTTCCCAGCGCCCAAATACGGCTTCTTTTCACCACCGACGGCCTTTCTCCTCTGGCAGGGGTGGAAGTGAAAATAAAGGGAGATAAACTGGAACTGACCCTGACCTCGGACTCAAATGGACTGTGCAGCACACCTGATAATCTGAAAGCCGGGCAGTATCAGATCACCGTGCTGTCACTGAACAGAAGAATAGCACCAAAACCTTGGAGTATCTCGTTGGCACCGGCAGAGCAGAGAACAGAGGAGGTGATGCTTCCTTTAGAGCATACCCCTGTCTTCTCTGCCAGTGCTGCTGACAGCATAAAAATTGTGGTTTCATCGGCCCTCCCATACCCAGATGTGTGGGAGAGCTTCAATCTCTATGTGAAAGCGGTTGGCCAACCGCTTTATCTGCCCAGACCAATGAAATCTGAAGCGCAGGGTTTTGTCTCCTTCATCTCCCCCCAGCATAGGTCTGGCCAACTGGGCTACTATATTAAGGCTAAAGCTTTGCTACGCCGATTCTATTCCGACCAAGTAGACACCACCTTCGCCCCTCTGGTCTATTCAGAAGAAAGCGCTCCTCACACAGTAGAGATAACTTCAAAGGGAATTCTTGCCTTTGCGGAATTGGAGCCAAAGGTCTCCATATTGAGCCTCAACGGGGAGATAATCCTCCAGGCTCACGGCTATGATGAGACTGGGACCCTTTTGGATTCGCTTATTAACAAAGAGGGCATCGTCACCTGGGAATTATCCTCTGCCAGTCCTACTCACTATGGAGCCCAGATTGAGCCGATGAGCCAACAGCCTCTGCGGGCGGTCTTTAAGTCCGGTCAAATTACCGGGGAAGTCCAGGTCAAAGCTAAGGTTGGTCTGCATAAGATATTCTCCATTGCTACTGCTACGGTCCAGATCAAGCAAGTGTCTTTAGAGAGGATTAAATTCCTGGGCACAGTAATCTCAGAGATAGGGGCAGGTTCAACCCATCGATTTCTGGCAGTAGGAGAGGGTAAAACCCCCGAGGGTCAGAATGTGAGTGTTCACATTAAACCCTCCTGGGCGGTTGAACCTCAGGAGGCAGGCAGAATCACAGATGGACTGTTCCAACCGTCCGCTTCTTACATCGGCCCGGCGAAGGTGATCGTCTCCTTGGGAGAGATAAGAGAAGAACTTCTCCTCTCCATTTATCAGAAGATAGCTCCCACCGTCTCTGAACTCCGTTTTAACGATGCGCGGGGATTTTCCATCACTTTCCCCGGAGGTTCAGTTAGAACCAGAACTCGGCTTTCGCTCAGCAGGTTGGAAGCCCCTGTGATTAAAAAATATTCCCCAAAATACGAACTCCATGGGCAAGTCTATGACCTCCGGTTTAGCACCTCTAACCCACTGGAGCCGGGGGCCTCAATTCAAATCGAGCTTCCCTTGCCCAGCGGGGTCAAGGCAGAAAGAGCATCGGTCAGATACTGGGACAATGAAGAACTCAACTGGGTGGAGATGGAAACTGGGCCCGGCCACTGGAGTGCCAATCCCGTGGTCTGGGCAACAGTCCCGGCAAACATACTAGCTAAATACCACCAATATGCCGTGATAGCCGAATCCGAACCTTTGAAGATAAGTGACCTCTCTTTCACCCCTAACCCCTTCTCTCCCCAGATAGGCGATGGCCTGACCATCTCTTACTGGCTTTCTTCCAACAACGCCAGAACGCCTTTTGTGACCATAAAGATCTACAACCTAACGGGCACTCTGGTGAGAACTCTAAGGGAGAACGAACCCCAGACTAAAGGGAAGCAGAGCGTCACCTGGGATGGCCTAACCGACTCTGGCAAAGAGGCCAGAAATGGCCGTTACCTTGTCTATATTCGGGCGAAAGACGCCCGTAGGACAGAAGAAATAATCAAGCCAGTGGTTCTTATAAAGTAGGGCACGATTCACGAATCGCCCTACACTCGGCTGTTTGCAATCCTTAGATACCACTTAAGGAGGCTGTTATGATCAGATTAAAAGATTCTACAAGGACAACGGTGGGCAGAGGGTTCTTTCATCTGCTCTGGCGGCTGCTGGCGATTTGTGTGCTGGTTCCTATGGTAGCAAGTCCAGCTTCTTCAGGACTTTCTGGCATTCCCGGCATCTTTGCCGATATTGGCTACGGTGCCAGGCCGGCAGCAATGGGAGGGGCCTATGTAGCCCTAGCCGATGATGCCAACTCCATCGCCTGGAATCCGGCAGGACTGGTCAACTTACAATCCAGACAGGTCACTTTCATGTATGCAAACCAGATGTCGCTAGTACCGTACTATTTCGCCGCCTACGGACAGAGTCTTGCCGGCACCCAGGCCCACAGCGAAGCGATAATCCACACCGGTGATGATCTCCTCAGCGAGACCACTGTGCTATTGGCCTATGCCTCCTCTGCCCAGAAACTGTTCTCGCCTCCATTTGATCGGCTTCAAGCCGGTATTTGTCTTAAACTGCGCCGGGTCAGCTTCGGAAATAACCCTGACGGTGGCCAACAGAGAAGTCAGGGCAGTGGCTCCGGATTCGGCGTCGACCTGGGAGCGCAGTGGCGGGCAACAGATAAGTTCACCCTGGGCTTTGCCCTGCACGACCTGGTAAACAATGTCTCTTATAACAACAAGAGAACAGAGAAATATTCAGAGGCAGTACCCGCTCAGTTAACAATAGGAGTAGCCACTCATCCCTCAGCCAATCTGGTCGTGGCCTTAGACTTTGAAAAATCGCTTTACCAGGATAGTGAAGATGCACTCCATTTCGGCATCGAGAGGATTTATCTGAATTTTCTGGCCTTGCGCGCCGGATGCTCCCAAACCTTGGGTCCAGAACCCCAACGCAAT
>CAZQSC010000052.1:4646-14930 GCA_964595705.1 uncultured bacterium
CCCGGTGGGATTCGGCATCAAATATAGCTTGACCTCTGGCACAACCTTCAGACTCGATTTCGCCTATCTGTTTCAGGGATTAAATAACACACCTCGATTCTCCACCACCGTGTTGTTCTGACACAGACACAAGAGTCTCAGTTTAGTAAAATCTATCCGAAAACTCTCTATTTGAGCCTCTACCTCTCGCCAGTCGCCTTTATGGAGGTCTAAAGACCTCCGCTACCAATGCCGCGGAGACCTCTTCTATGGTTTGGAAACAGAGGGTAGTTTCCACCCGAAAACAACTACATGGCTGGTGGCCAGGCAAAAGGGAATGTACTGCTGAACGAATGCTGATCAACCCGTACGATGGGTGCGGCATCGGTTGCTTTTTCTGCCACTCTCGAGCCTTTCCGGGGTATTTCCAGGACTTCCACGAAAAAGGGATAATCACTGTAGCCGAAGATTTCGACAAAACCGTAGCTGAACAACTGGATTCTGTAGACATCGCCTCTTGTGGCTATCTCTCCCCAGTCACCGATCCCTTCCAGCCCTTGGATAAAGAATACCGCCTCTCGGAGAAAATCATCCAGGTCTTCGTAGAGAGAAACATCCCCATAGAATTTGTCACCAAGGCCCGGATACCCCAAGAGGCTATCTCTCTGCTAAAACAGCAGCCTCACTGCTTTGGTCAGGTCTCCATCTTGACACTGAACGAAGAGCTGAGGAAAGTGCTGGTCCCCTACGGAGCCTCTACTGGGGTACTGCTCCAGAATCTGGAGAGACTTTCCCGAGAAGGTATCTACGCCGTTTGCCGCATCGACCCTATCTTTCCCTACCTCACCGACAGGAAAGTCCATTTGGAACAGCTGATTGAGGAGGCCTTGGACTTCGGAGCACGCCACATTGTGGCCAGCCTCTTGGATATTCCCCTGAAACTCCAGGACCAGATTTTTCAGACCTTGGGGAGATATTTCGGCACAAAAACAGTCCAGAGCTACAGAACGCTCTACACGGAGCGCATCGGCCCTTATCTGCATGCCAAAATAGGTTATCGGAAAGCCCTGTTTGCCACCCTCCGGGAGATCTGCGACAAAAAGGGCATCAGTTTTGCCCTCTGTATGGAATATGAGGTAGTGGATGGAAGAGCTGAGGGGTTAAACCGGCAGTTTATGAGCTCCCGCAACTGTGAAGGGATAGACATCCCTGTGTACAGACGGAAGGGGAGGAGATTCTACCCCGCCTCCGACTGCACCGGCGACTGTCTTTATTGCACCGATCCGAAGTGTGGAATCCCTGATTTAGCTATGGGAAGACCCGGCAGCAAAAAAGACTGGAAACTTAGTGACTATCGGCGCTGGTCTGGCCAGCTGAAAATGGGGGACCTGTTCTATGGCTCAGATGGTGAACAAAGCTGATTCCAACAGAAGGCTGGACACCTTAGGGAAACTGGCCCGGTTCGATGTCACGGGAGTCCCTCTGCTTTTTGCCTCCGGGAGGCGCTCCCTGCGGTTTCACTTCATCTACCCGGCAGTAGGAGAGAAAGGAGGGTGCGTCAACCTGTTCAAGGTTCTACAGAGCAACTTCTGCGAACACAACTGCTTTTATTGCGTGAACCGGAAGGCGAGGGATTGCCCTCGGGTAGAGTTCACCCCCGAGGAGCTTTCACGGCTTTTCCTACACTACTGGAGAAAGGGATGGGTGAGGGGGCTTTTTCTCTCCTCGGCAATATATCCCACCCCTGACCAAGCCCAGGAGAAGATGCTCAGGACTATTCTGCTTCTCCGCCGTCGCTATGGTTACCGGGGTTACATTCACTGTAAGATACTGCCTGGCACCGACGAGGCCTTTATCGAAAAGATAGGTCCATTGGCCGACAGACTCTCTATAAATCTGGAGGCGCCCGCTCAGAAGTACCTGGCCCGGCTTAGCCCCGACAAACAGTTCCAGCCTCAACTCTTGGAGCGACTTAAAAAGATTGCTGCCTACCACTCGATTCACTCCTTACGGGCCGGGGTCACCACGCAGTTGGTGGTTGGCGCCAGCGGAGAGAGCGATCGGGAGATACTCTCTCTTTCCCAAAATCTCTACCGGAGATACGGTCTGCGCCGGGTCTACTACAGTAGCTTCATCCCAGTGAGAGACACCCCCTTAGAGCAGCTTCCCCCTTGCCCTCCCCTCAGGGAGGCACGCCTCTACCAGGCAGACTTCCTCCTGCGGCGTTACGGGTTTGAGACTGAAGAGTTAGTTTTTGAAGAGAAGAACAACCTCCCCTTAGACAAAGATCCTAAGCTCACGTGGGCCCTAAACCATCCGGATAGATTCCCGGTAGAACTGAACACCGCCTCTTTTGAAGAGCTCATCCGAGTGCCCGGCATCGGCAGGATCTCAGCCAAAAGGATAATAAAAACACGGAAGCACACAAAATTTAGAGACTTGGAGCAGCTGAGGAGACTGGGGGCAGTGGCAGGCCGGGCACAAGGGTTCGTCACCTTAGCCGGTAAGTTCTATCCTCCCAAAAAGTCCCAGTCTGAGAAGATAAGCAAACAGCTCTTTCTCTGGGAGGAGATATGATCTTCGACTCACACGCACACCTCACCGACCTCCGTCTCAAAAAAGACAGGGCCCAGGTGATCGAAAACGCTCGGGCTCAGGGGGTAGGTCAAATTCTTTCGGTCTGTTCTTTTTTCACAGAGCAAGAGGTAGAAGACTTCGCCGAACTGCTCGAGCACTACCAGTTCATCTTTGGCACGGCAGGCATCCACCCTCACGATGCAAAACAGCAGGACAAGCTGTGGTCGAGATTGGAAAAAACACTACAAATGAAAAAGATAGTAGCCTTGGGTGAAATAGGTTTAGACTATCACTACGACAATTCGCCCCGGGAGGTGCAAAAAGAGGTTTTCCGACAACAGCTTAAGCTGGCTGGGGCCCAGGGTCTGCCCGTTGTCATCCACAGCCGGGAGGCGATGGAAGAGACCTTGGATATCCTCCGCTCAGAAGGAGTCGACTCCGGTGTGATGCACTGCTTCAGCGGTTCAGAAGAGGAGATGAAGGCCTGTCTGGATCTGGGGTTGTATATCTCCGTGGCCGGGCCGGTCACTTTCCCCAAGGCCTCCAGACTGCAACGGATAGCCCAAATAGTGCCCTTAGACAGGCTTTTGGTGGAGACGGACTGCCCCTATCTTGCCCCCCAACCAGTGAGAGGGAGAAGAAATGAACCGGCATTCGTAAGGTATGTGGTGGAAAAGATCGGGCAGCTCCGCGGAATGCCTCCCGAACTGGTGGCCAAAATCACCACTCAGAACGCACGCAGACTATTTGGAATAGCCGAAAGTTGATCTTAGACTGGGTCAGCTTGGGAGATTCTCCCTGCTCCGGTGATATATAAGGAAATACAATGGAGATAAGAGAGTTTCAGGATCTGATGCGCCAGATCTATTACCAGCGTGACCAGCAGAGAGGCCTGAGGGGAACATTTGTCTGGTTTGCCGAGGAGGTGGGAGAGCTGGCCAAGGCAATCCGACAGGGAGCTCAGGAAAACTACGCCGAAGAGCTTTCGGATGTTTTAGCGTGGTTGACCAGCTTAGCCAATCTGATGGCAGTAGATTTAGAACAGGCAGTGGGAAAATATGCCAAGGGATGCCCCCGCTGTGGGAAGACCCCCTGTCAGTGTGAACAGAAGCCATTGGTATAAGAGTCATTGGTCATCAGTCCTTGGTTATTATTACTGGTTATTAGTTATTGGTTATTAGTTATTGGTTATTAGTTATTGGTAACATTTGGGTGATGCCGATTCCAACTGGCCGATTACCAAAATTAACCACTCACCACTTTTCTGCTTGCAAAAAGGCAAGCAAAATAGTATATTATTCCAAAATAGAGGAAAATCCTTATCTGTGTATACGAGGAGATGAAAGAGATGGAAAAAGAGCAGCGTGAATTCGGCCCTTTAACCTGGAGAGAGGGGCGCACCAATGAGATCCTTGGCCTAGTCCTGCTTGCCGTAAGCATCTGGATTATGTATGACCTAATTGCGTATATAAGAGGAGGTTTTCTGGCCGCCAGAGTGGTAGCAGAGGGAGAGAAGGTCTGGACAGCGGGATTTCTGGGGCATCAACTGGCCGAAGGAATGTTCACTTTTATGGGTCTGCCTTGTTTAGTCTTACCACCCCTCCTGTTTCTCTGGGGTTGGAATCGCCTCCGGGGTCAGAGAATGAGAAAATTAGCATTTAAGACAGTTACTGTCTTGCTCCTGGCTCTGCTTTTCTCTGCTGTCTGCGGGTTGCTTCAACCAGAGCAGTCTATGAGGCTATACAGATTAAGCGGTTGGCTGGGGGTAACACTGGCACCCCAGGTGCTTATCCCCTACTTGGGCCAGGTTGGTTCCTGGATCCTGGTTATCACTACGTTTCTGCTGACGGTGGTTTTATCAACTCATATTCGCCTCTCCCGGCTCCCCGTCTCTGTTCCCAGGGCAGGCAAGAAGAAAGCCAAGAGGGCCAAAACGCCCAAGGTAGCGACGGCAAAAAGGCAGAAAGTAGCGGTGCCTTCGCAGATAGAGTTTCCCAAGCCCCAAATAGTAGAACAAGAAGGGGAACAAGAAGAACCAGAACAGGAGCCTTTCCGCCTGCCTGAAAGGGAGCTGGAGATGTTCTATCAACGACCCTCCACCTCTCTACTCAATAAGGCTTCCAATCAGAGAAACTACCAGAGCAGGGAGGAATTGTTAAGAAACGCTGAGAGATTGGAGCTGAGTTTAGCCAATTTTCAGGTGGAAGGGAAAGTGGTACAGGTGAGTCCTGGTCCGATAGTTACCAGGTATGAACTGAAGCCTGCTCCGGGGGTTAAAGTAAACCGTATTATCTCTCTGGCAGATGATTTAGCTATGGCGATGAAGGCACGGCGGATCAGAATATTAGCCCCTATTCCAGGAAAAGACGCTGTGGGCATCGAGATTCCTAACCCTAAACCTTCGGTTGTCTGCTTGCGGGAGATTCTGGAGTCAGAGAGATTTCAATCCTCTGGCTCGAAGCTCACCCTTGCCTTAGGCAAAACGATCTCTGGAGAACCCTACTGTGCAGACTTAACCCTAATGCCTCATTTGCTCATTGCCGGGGCGACTGGTTCAGGCAAAAGTGTAGCCATCCACTCTATGATAACCAGCATTCTGTTTAAAGCCACCCCTGAGGAGGTCAGATTCATTATGGTAGATCCTAAGATGCTGGAGCTTTCCGTCTACAACGATATCCCCCACCTTCTCACCCCGGTAGTCACAGAGACAAAGAAAGCCTCGGAGGTGCTGCGCTGGGCAGTGGCTCAAATGGAGGAAAGATATAAGAATCTGGCCCAAATCAGAGTGAGGAATATCGATGAGTACAACAGAAAGGTGGTTCACACTGAGTCTTCTGAAGAGAACCCTGCCCCTCTACCCTACATTGTGGTAATTATTGACGAGTTAGCAGACCTGATGCTTCTCTCCAATGAGATTGAGCAGTCCTTAGTGCGACTAGCACAAATGGCAAGGGCGGTAGGTATCCACTTGATACTGGCTACTCAACGCCCCTCAGTAGATGTGATCACCGGGCTAATCAAGGCCAATTTCCCCTCCAGGATTGCCCTTCAGGTGGCCTCAAAGGTGGATTCACGCACTATCTTAGACGCCAACGGCGCTGAAAAGCTCCTGGGCAACGGGGATATGCTCTTTCTTCCCGTGGGACAGTCCGAGCCCATCAGAATTCACGGAGCCTACATCTCCAGGGAAGAGACTGAACGACTGGTGGAGTTCTTGAAACAACACCGGACTGAAGAGAGGGCCGCCGAACTTCCGGAAAGAGAGATCTTAATCCAAGAAGGACCAGAAATTGATTACGAACAGGACAGTCAAGGGAGGGATAAACTCTTTGATGAGGCGATGAGGCTGGTCATTCTGCACCAGCAGGGCTCGATCTCGCTTCTGCAGAGGCGGCTTAAGATAGGATATGCCCGGGCAGCAAGGCTGATTGACCAGTTAGAAGCAGCCGGAATCGTTGGCCCCTTCGACGGCAGCAAGGCCCGGGAAGTGCTGGTGGACGAAACCTACTTGGAGAAAAAATGGGGAGAAAACTCTCCAGAGTGAATTTTACCTCACTAAGCCAAAGAAAAAGTGCCCAGGGAGAACAAGAATCCCTGGGCACTTTTTTGGGTTCAACCAGGATTCACAAGAAGCATCAAATGAACACCGGATCAAAAAAGAGAATTGGTGACTGGGTAAACCAGTTACCAATCGGTGTTCGGTTTCTCCCGCAACCAGATCCGGGCTATTCTGCCTGGATCTCCGCCTTTAAGGCGGGGATGTGCCCTTTTCCCACCCCTTTCACTTCACAACCAAGCCTCAGGTATTCTTTTATCTTCTCGTCAGTGAGCAGATCCTGGGTATCGATTATGGCTGGAGTTTTCCCTGTGGCTCCAACCACCTCCGCAGGCTCTAAGTCCAAATATTCCTTGTGCCCCACAGCAAACACCACTGCATCGGCTCCAGCTAAGAAGCCGAAGAGGTCCTTATGCACCTTAGCTTCAGGAACTTCAGGCCAAACCTTCACCAGTGGGTCATGGACTGAAGGGATAGCACCTTCTTTTACTAAAGCCTTCCAGAAGGTCTCCGAGGGTGAGTGCCGGGTATCACCTACATCTTTCAAGTAAGAGGCCCCCAGTATACAAACTTTCTTGTCTTTAAGTGTTCCACCTAAGGCCTGCTTAGTGAGATCAAGGGTATGAAGGGGCATCAGATCGTTAACATCTACCGCCCTAACTGCCATATCCAGCCCCATCTTGCGTCCAAATATGTTCATCGAAGCCCAGTGGGCCAACACCGGATCTTTAGTCAGACAATACCCTCCTACACCAAAACCAGGGTTCATTATGTTCCGATGGGTGGGTCGTACCCGGATAGACTTGACCACTTCAAACAGGTTAACACCTACCTCTTCAGCAAACAACGCCCACTCGTGGATTAATGCTATGTTACTGGCCCGGAAAGAGTTCTCCAGGGTCTTGGCAATCTCCGAGGCATTGGTATTTCCCAGACAGTAAAGGGGGAATTTCTCTGTGTTCAAAACATTGGTGAGAAACTCTCTGGCCATCTCTTCGCTGGTTTTATCAACACCGGAGTAGGTACGCCAGAAATCCCTAATGGAGCTCACATAATTCCTCCCTGGCATAACCCGCTCGTAGGAATGTGCTATCCGAGGTGGATGTTTTTCGATGTCGATGCCTCGCTTTTTAAATTCCCTGTCTAAAATGGGTTTTACGATATGCTGAGAGGTACCTGGTGGAACTGTAGTTTCTATCAGGACCAGAGCTTCCGGGGTTATACGTTGTCCAAGTACAGTGATAGCCTTCTCGAAGGCTTCAGTATCGACATAGCCTTTTGCGGCGTCTCCAAACACTGGCTTGGTGGCGTCCAGTTGAATGTCCACCACTACTATGTCGGCCAATTCGAAGGCATACTCCTGCCAGGTCGCCCGGAGGGTGCCCTTCTGTTTTACAGTTCGCGAGAATATCTCTGGTATCTCAGGGTCTTCTGCCTCTACAGGGGGGAGGCCTTCATTTATGACCGGCACCTTCCAATAGGACCTGGTTGAAGGGCGCTGGACACCGTGAACAAAATAGAAGGGCCTTCCATTCTTATCGACTGCATCGGCCACGACTGCGGCCATAACTGCACCCACAAAGCCTAAGCCTTGGATAGCTACAATCTTGCGTCCCATTGAGCGCTGCCTGGCTGTGATCTCCTTTAGAAGCTTGTTCTCTTGCTCATCCGCTGCCGCATCCGGCAAATCGTATCTTGTTCCCTCAGGGCTGACAGAAATCTTCCCCATTATCATCTCCTCTCTGCTTAAACTTTTGAACTGAGAAAAGCGGCTATTTCCATCTTTCGACCTCTATGTAGGAGCAATCTTTTTGGCATCAGTTCCACTTCACCTCTTGCGCTCCCCACTGTCTATCACACCGGCTCCCTCGGTGAGAACGCACACCTCTGCCGCCGGAGGAAGTCCTCTTGGGAGATAATAGTTCTCGGCTAATGCATCTATAACCTCCTGTACTTTTTCACTGTTAACTAATACCAAGATGCAACCCCCAAGTCCTGCTCCGGTCAGGCCTGCCCCTATCACCCCGGGCACTCGACGGGCAATGTCCACCATCTGATCCATCTCCTCACAACTGCAACCATATCCCCCGGGCTGCATATAAAGCTGGGCCCCCTCTCTTGCCTCTGAGTCAGGACTCTTAAGGGCATTGATCAATCTATCCAAGTATTCGTTGGTCACTCTGTTGTCCCACCTTTTCCGCCTGCCGTGTTCATCAAAGCTAACCACACGGTCACCGTCATGAGAGATATACATAAGTTGTCCGAACTTTTCGATCTCTCCCTCTTTCAACAACTGGGCGGTTATCTCACCTCTCTGACACTCAGCCAACCCGAAAAGGGCAACCTGCCTGACTTTATACCCCTCTTCTGGGTCTTCATGGGTTTTGAATATCTGGAGTAATCTCTCCCGATAAGAAAGCAGTCTGGCTAGAAGCTCCTGCCGGCTTATTCTCTCTGGCAGACACTTCAGTATCTCATAGATCTGCTCGGTCCGCACGCCAAGGGTTCGCTCATTCACATCTCGTAGGTGTTTTACTCGACTCTCCACGAACCGGGTGGAGTATCCTCTCTTTTTCGTCAAGATCTCTTTTATTAACATCAACACAGTCTCATACGCGGCGATAGTTTGGTTGTAAGCACTCCGTTCTGAACCCGACTTGCTAGCTTGTCTTAAGGAATTGGAGATAATCACCTTGTAGCCCTTTGGAAAGGGAATATATTCTATCTCCTCTTGCCTGAAGGGGAGAAACCTCATATGAGTTATGTAACCTCTCCTGCCAAAGAGCATCGCAGCCTGGTCTCCCGCTCCGCCCCGGGTGCCCACATACCATTCTCCCTGGGCGCATAATTCCACAAGCTCTTGCTTGGAGATATCCAAGTTATTCAGCTCCACGGTCGCCAGGGCTGTTGCTACTACCAGGGCTGAAGATGAACTGAGTCCTGCAGAGGAAGGAATGTCGCCGCTCACCATAATATTCATCCCCTTCAGGGCCTTATTCTGAAATCTATCCTGGAGTCGTAGGACAGCCGCTTTAATATAGTTACTCCAGTGGCCAGGTGTGATTTCAGCCCGTTCAATATATTTCATCCAGTTACCCCTTTTGCTTTCTGGAAGTTCCTGGTTTATGCCGAAATCACTGGGCTCAAACGCCGGATCTATGTTATGCAGGATCACTCGGTCGTCTTCCCTTTCCTGACAGACCATCAGTATCTCTCTGGCAATGCAGATGTAGTTGGTATAGCCCCCCCGGTGATCGACATGAACTCCCATCAGGTTCACTCTGGCGGGAGTTCTCACAATTATGACCTCTGCCTCTGAACCATATGTGCGGCCAAATGCAGAAAGAGCCTCAAGATAAAATCGCCTCCGGGCCTCTGTCACCGCCGGGTCTTCCCCGTAAATCCTACTGAAAACCCGTGAAACACTATCATCGGAGACGTCAAACAGCTCTATCCATTCTCTTAGCTTCCCACGCTTTGCTCTTTTCATCGATCAGCACTTTCAATAAGCGACCGATACCGTCCCCATTTTCTGGGAGCTGCCGGAGTTGGTATTAACAGATATCAAGTAGATGTAGGTTCCAGGCAGAACAGGCTGTCCATCTCTATCTTTACCATCCCAGGTCCTTTGGTATCTGCCTGCTCTGTCTTCCCCAGAGTATATCTGGCGAACCAGCCTGCCCGAGAGGTCGTAGACGAGGATATTGATTCTGGCCGGAGCGGTGAGTTTGAGAAGCACATAGGAGATCTGAAGCCTATCGTTCACTCGATCACCATTGGGGGTGAAAACTCGGGGCGAAACATCCACCCAGTCAAGGATTTTGGGCATACTTTTCTCGAAGACCGACACTTTAAGATCGTCGGAAGTGGCATCATCGTTGGCATTGCCTGGTGTAATGCACTGGGGTAACAGATCGCTGCCACTCTGCCAGACCCTGCCGGTGAAGCGGGTGCCATGGATGAATACCATCGTCTTGAAGAAAATCCGCAGCCGATCATAACCTCCATAGCCAACCCTTCGGGAAGGAAAATAGAGAGTGAGATGCCCATCATCGACAGTAGCCAAGACTGAATCGTCCGGGATAGTCTCAAAGCCCTGTTGGGCATAAACCTGGAGGGAGTCAAAGATGGCAGGGGCAGGTACATCAATCTGCAGAGAGTCAAATCCCGCT
>CAZQSC010000053.1:0-14896 GCA_964595705.1 uncultured bacterium
CTAAAGATTCTGTCGGAAAAAGAAGTTGTTGGCAGTACTGTGGGTTCACTTCAGATATCTATTTCTGTGGGAGGGCTCTCCAGAGCCCGATTGCACAGCGTCTGGAGACGATTTCATCGGCGTCTGGAGACGCCTCCTACATCTGGTTTTCAAGTGGAATGGAGCACGTTTTCTGTGAAATTGGCATTATCTGGATTAATATCACCGTAAAATCAACAGGTGAGATAAAGTACACTTCTAAATCGTGAGGATGACAATGAAGATAGGATTAGTTGGATGTGGGAGCGTGGCTGATTATGGCCACCTACCAGCCATTGGTGAGGTTGAGGAAGTCGAATTGATAGCCCTGGCTGATCTCAATGAGCGGCAACTAAAAGAACAAGCCAGCAGATATGACGTGAAACACACCTTTACAGACTACCGCAATCTTCTGGAGATGAAAGAGTTGGAGGCAGTAGTTGTGACCACTCCTGCCAACACTCACCATCGGATAGTGCTGGATGCTCTTGATGCTGGCAAACATGTGCTCTGTGAGAAGCCCATCTCAGATGAGCCCGATAAAGGTTGGGAGATGGTAAAGGCCGCCAAGGCTACAGGTAAGATACTTGCTGTTTGCTTTGAGTACCGATTATGGGGTCCTTTCAAGGACATAAAGGTATGGCTGGATAAAAATCTCATCGGATCAATCCATGTGCTTCGCCTCATCTACAACTGGAATGGGCCGAACGGCGAGGGGCAAAGGCGAAAGCTGCATATGACGGTGGAAGGTGGTCCCATCTATGACTGCGGGGTTCATTATTTCGATCTGGGCAGGTGGTACTTGAACAGTGAGTACAAGCAGATAAACGCCATCGGGGTGCATGTGGAAGGATACGAGAACCCCGATCATGTCATAGTTACTGTCGAGTTTGAAAATGGAACTATCGGTCTAATAGAGGAAAGCTATATTTACACTACCCGCAGCAAAGATTGGCACAAATTCACCCAGGTAGATGTGATTGGAACGAATGGGGCGATGTGCTATCTTTCCACTCACGGCTCGCCAGGTGTAGGGGAATTGAGAGTTCACAGTCCAGAGGAGACGATTGTTACAAATTACGAAGCTGGCGAAAAACCTTTCGCTGCTTTGCACCGAGCTTTCGCTGAAAGTGTAAAAAGAGGTGAGATTGTGGATATTGCCTCCGGAGAAGATGGGGTCAAGGCGATTGAAGCTGCGGGAAAAGCGTTGAATCTGGCCAGGAGAGAGAAAAGTATGTGACTATAAATGGCTTACGATCTGTTAGGATGGGCTTATGAGCGCTAACTCTCTAAGGCACGGTTATTTGTATTTTTCTCAAGAAGATATTTCCGACTTCAAGGCAAAACTCACCCATCTCCTGGGATAAGCCTGGGGAATGAACCCCCAGAGGCACAACGGTGGGTGAAGCATGTTCGAGGGTGGCGTACAGTTTGACATTTCTTTATGGCTTTTTGCTATTTTGGGTGGGTAAGTCAAAACCTGAACACCCAACCGCAAAGTCCACAAAGGAGATGTAGGGGCCGCAAAGACTTTTCAGTAGGAGCTAAAGCTGAATGATGTTTCCCTGCGTGTCTTTGCGTCTTCTCTGGGGGCTTTCCGGTTAAATAACACAGTGGGCATGTGTTTCAGTACTATTACCCACATGAAATAGTGAGAAGCTAAAAATCTTTAACAGAGTTTTCCAAATTCGGAATAAAAGTAATTCTGTAACACTTTAGAGAGGAGACAAATAGCATGATTAAACACACAGGGCGTAGTCGGTTAAACCACTCCGGTGTTCCGTTAGGTGGAATTGGAACTGGAAAGATTGATTTTTGTCCCAATGGGAAATTCACCAATGTTACCACGAACAACAACGCAGTAGCACACATCTGCGTGGACAAAGCGACTTCGGAATACGTGGTGACACCGCAGGGGATTCCTGGCGCATTTCTCGCCTGTTTTGTAGAGGGCTATGGCGCCAGAATTCTGAAAACCCACAGCTTTGAAGGGTACGGAACCCTCAAAAGGAAAGAGATCAGATACCAGGGACTTTTTCCCAGGGCATTTGTTCGTTATCCTGAAATGGCCGGAGTAAGTGTAGAATTGGAAGCCTTTTCATCGCTTCAGTTGGATGATGACGGTTCGAATCATTACAAAGATTCCAGCCTGCCAGCAGCTGTTTTTCTATTCAGGTTGAAGAATAACTTGACAGCGAGAAGACAGATTTCAGTTGCTATGTCCTGGCGTAATCTAACAGGCCTTGGTGGATATCCTCGCGGTTGTACAATTAACGACTTACGAGGCAATTATGTATCGTTCGAGGTAGATGATGATTGGCAGGGTCTTTGGTTCGGCAGTAAACGTCGAAAGGTAGATCCACGATTCGAAGGTAACTATGCCCTGACTGCCGGTGGGGGCGAGATGACCTATATGGCAGGTTGGTCACCAGGAGTGGGGAATGAGAGCGATTTTTGGACGGTTTTTTCCCGCGACGGAAGGCTAAACGGGTTCTGTGGAAAAGGTCAGCTGGGAGCGATCTGTGCGTCAGTTTGGCTGGAACCGGGAGAAACACAGGAAATTCCCATTGTGTTAGCCTGGTATTTTCCAAACTTGATTGGCGATACCGATGAAAGGCCTTATTATGGTACAGCCTACTCCAACTGGTTTAAGGATTCCAAAGAAGTTGCTTGCTATCTTTTGGACAACTATCCTCGCCTACTCGAAGGAATTTGGGCTTGGCAGAATGCACTTCTGAATTCGAGTCTTCCGCGATGGTTGGCCGTCAAATGCATTACCGACATATTCCCCATTGTTGCCAACTCGTTCTACACTAAAGATTTCAGATTCAGTATACTTGAAGCACATCCTTCTATGAGCGGTTGTTTGGGAACGATTGACCAGCGAGCTGCATCCAATTCCATCTACACGATGTGCTTCCCCGAGCTTTGCAAATCGGAGCTCTCGCTTTTTGCGAATCAACAGATTACTGAAGACAATCCTTACCGTTTCGGAAAACATTGGAATTTTAAGACTGGCAAGAAAGATCTGGACTTCGACAATAAAGGGGCAATTCGCCACGAAGTGGGGTGGGATCACCTGGAAGGCGGGGATTTTGGCAGGAAGGAAAATGCACAAACACAATGGCCCGATCTGGCCACTGTGTTTGTGCTCCAGTGCTATGAATACATCATCTGGTCAGGCGACCGGGATTTTCTGGATTTTGTGTATCCGAAGGTCAAACTGGCGCTCGAGTACGAATCTCGACTTGATCAAAACGGCGATGGTGTGGCTGACCTCTGGGGACCAGGCACTTGCACCTTCGACAATCCCATAGATTATCCAATGTATGGGGCTTCTCCCTTTATTGCGTCCCTTCATCTGGCTGCTCTTGAAGCGGCTCGGCAAATGGCGCTTCTCAAAGGAGACCAACAATACGTTTCTTTGTGTGAAGCTCAGGCTGCAAAGATCAGAGAAACAATGGAAATGACACTCTGGAGTGACCAACTACAGCATTTTTACCTTTGGTATGACAATCTTTATGAAAATTGGAAAACCGGGCCTAGACCACATGAAAGCTGTGCTGAGAGTAATTTTATTGCTCAAGTAGCAGGGCAGTGGTTTGCTCATCTTTTCAATTTCGGATACCTCTTCGATCCGACCAAACTTCGGAAGGCTTTGAAAGCCATAAAAGAACAAAATCACCTCCCCGTGCAATACTGTCCTGCCAACGTAGTTCTACCAGACGGCAGAATTACATCGTCTTGGCCATACTACGCCGAGGTTTACTACGCAATCAACTCAATGTATGAAGACGAAATAGATGCAGGATTTGACTGCTTCAGACGAATCTATGAAGCTATGCACAAGTTGGACAAGAGTCCCTGGGATGCTCCCCTGGGTTGGGATTATCACCTCTATCCCGGGAATCTACCAAAGAATCTCCCAACCAAAAGTCGGCTTCGCGACCTTCTCCATTGCACAGACAAAGCAAACCGTTATGCTACTTGGGGACGGTGGTACATGAGCAATCCGGCCAGTTGGTTTATTCTACCAGCATTGAGCGGCTTTTCGATTAACCTTCTGCAAGGAGAAATAGTAATTGCTCCCAATTTACCTAAAGCTATCGGTAGAGGAAAGAAGGCTAAACAGCTTCCTATTTTTATGCCCCAATTCTGGGGGAGTGTCAGTTACGAGGAAAGGGAAAATCGTGTCCACATCGGATTTGAACTGACGCGTTTTATCGGCAAAGTCCCATTGATGTTCAAGCGATTTATTACTAAGATCCCGCGAGGGGTGCAGCCAGAGGAATTAATAGTGAGGGTTTTCCTGAATGAAAAAGAATTAATTTACCAGAAGATTGAACCTGACTTCGAAACACGAAATGTAAGAATAGAGGTACCGTTTACTTTTGAACAGAAAGGTGACCGAATCGAGTGCGTATTACGTTGGAGATCGTGAAAATAAACGGTGGAGGGTAACATGAAAGTATTGATAATGACCGATCTTGAAGGTGTAAGCGGAGTTGTAAGCTTTGTGGATCAGGCTTACCCTGATGGTAAGTACTATGAGCAGGCAAAAAAGTTGTTGACTGCCGAAGTAAATGCTGCGGTCAAGGGTTTGGTCGAGGAAGGTGTTGATGATATTCTGGTTATAGATGGTCATGGTCCTGGCGGAATTGTTTTTGAAGAACTTCATCCTGCTGCGAAGTTAATGCATGGTAGGCCGAGTGCACCACAGAGCGTGTATCGTAAATACACCAGCCAATATGATGTGACCATAATGGTTGGTCAGCATGCAATGGCCGGCACAAATCAGGCTACTCTTAATCATACTCAAAACAGCAGGTCAGTGGATTATTACAAACTGAATGGCAAATACATTGGTGAGATTGCTCAGTGGGCTCTCTACTGCGGCGGAATGAATATTCCCCTTATATTCTTGAGCGGTGATGAGGCTGCCTGCCGAGAAGCGGAAGATTTGATCCCTGGGATCACTACTGCAGTTGTGAAGATAGGATTAGCAAGAACCTATGCCATATCGCTTTCCAAAGAAGAAGCTCAGTCCAGAATATATCAGAAGGTAAAGCAGGCTGTGCAAACGCATCGGAAAAATCCCATCCAGCCCTTGAGATGGGAGGGTCCCTTCGTTCTGGAAAAGCGGTTCATGACCACAACGGACGCGGATTCCAGTATGTCAAAACCTGGTTATGAACGTGTTGATTCTCAGACCGTACGTCTGAGGTCAGATGACATAATGGAGATAATCTACGGCTAAATCCTCATTTCTACAGTATATTCTAGAAAGCCTAAATCAGAAATCCCAAAATTAAAGGAGAGGGAGAAAAGAAGTGCCGCCGAAGGTGGCTAATTTGAACCTAAGAGGGTATTATTATGAAGATTAGTCTTTGTTCAATTCGGTTTCGAGAAGAGCCTATCGAGGAGGTTGTGGAGCGAACGGCTCAACTTGGCTACGATGGCACTGAGATCGTCATCGACCATGTTGAGGATTACCTCAAGCGCAAGGGTGAGCTTGCATCCCTGCGGGATTTCGTTCATTCTAAAGGCCTGGAAATACCGATTATCGCCCCCGCTTTTAATTTCACTGGCACAAAAGAAGAGTTAGAAGAGAGCATGGCTAAAGCTTACCGTTGCATTGACTATGCAAAAGCCCTGGGTGCTCCATTAATTCGGGCATTTGTGAGCAAGGTAGGTTCGGCAGAGGCAACCGAGCTTCAGTGGGAGCAATGTGTGTCCGCACTTAAAGAACTTGCAACTGCAGCACACGCTAAAAAGATTGCTTTCGCCATCGAGACCCATCCCAATCAGCTTATGGACACAGTACAGACCACATTGGAGTTGATTAATCGGGTGAATTCCCCGGGCCTGCGGGTCCTGCTGGACATCTGGCATCTTTTCAACGAGGGAAAGGCCGATCCCGTGGAGGCGTTGCATGCACTTTATCCTTACATGGTACATATCCATGCCAAGAATATGATCCGCCGGCCTGAAGGAAACAAAATTGTCTATTTCGAGGAAGGCGACATGGACTACCCGGCCTTTCTCGAGGCTCTGAAGAAGACGAATTACGATCGTTTCATTTCGGTGGAGTGGTTCGGGGAGCAACCCTGGACTGCAGCAGAGCATGAGCTGGCATATCTGAAGAGATTTTTGGAGAAGTACCGGGCAACAAGATCAAACACCAGATAACCCTGAAACACATTGAAGAATACCAATAAGGGAAAAAATGAAAAGCAGAGACTACATAGTTGTTCTGGTCACAGCCAGTTCAGCCCAGGAGGCAGATAGAATCGCTTCTGTTCTGCTTGAAAACAAAGTGGCTGCCTGTGTGAACATCACCGGCCAGATACGGTCACTGTTCTGGTGGGAAGGTAAGATTAACCAGGCTCAGGAGATGCTTCTGGTTATCAAGACAAAGGAAGTTCTTCTGGAGGAGGTTATCAGGCTGGTCAGGGAGAATCATAGCTACGACGTGCCCGAGGTGATTGCGCTTCCCATAGTGGGGGGAAACCCGGCTTACTTGGAGTGGATTGACACGGTGACGGGTAGATTGGTTATTGATGACTGAGTGATAGAGGAGCCACCAATCAACAGATTTTGTCGAAAAGTGAGGTTGTTGGCAGTAGCGCGAGGATTCCGTTTTGCTTACGGCTGAGGCTACATATCTATTTCTGTGGGAGGACTCTCCAGAGCCCAACTCTATCGGCGTTCGGAGACGCCTCCTACATCTCCTTCTTTTGTTGCCATAAGCTCTGAATTTTAATGCAAGGAGGGTGCTTTGAACCGATACAGAATAGTGCCACTGCTTTTCTGCTATTAGATGCCGCAGATGGACTGTCTTCGCCATCTGGTAAAAAGAATCAGGATTTGGGAACGAACTCACTGCTCTTGGCGTACGGAGATAAACTTCCTTTCTCCAGACATCCGGAGATTGCGAATCCGGATGCCTTTGATCTGAATGGGTTAAAGGATTTTGTCACCTATGCCGAATCCCTGGGACTGGAGCTCATCCCTCTGGTTCAATCCCTTGGGCATGTGAAATATGTACTCAAACATGAAGCATATCGACATCTGCGAGAAGTGCCGGATAGCCCTTGGCAATATTGCCCCCAAAAGGAAGAGACCTTCTCTCTGCTGATGGATTTTTACCAGGAGATAATAGAAATTCATCCCAACGCCCCTTATCTGCATTTGGGTTGTGACGAGACCTGGAGCCTTTGCCAGTGCGAACGCTGCCGGGGGATGAACCCGGCCAGGATATACTCCGACTGGGTCAATCGTTTGAACCGCGAGGTCCAGAGGCGCTGGGGCAAGCAGACGATGATCTGGGGTGATATGATGATCCCCTTCACCTGCGGGTTCAGAACCTATCCTGAAATTGCAGAGCTTCTGGATAAAGACATCCTGATCTGCTACTGGAACTACTGGAGCAGCCGGGTGTTTCCCCACCTGAAATGGTATCAAGAAAAAGGGTTTAAGGTGATCGCCTCCTCCTCTTCCTGCGTGGATATGGAGGGACAATTCCCTGACCAGAACCGACGCATACCCAATGTGATCGGATTTGCCAGGAAGTCTCAGGAGTATGATAATGTGGAAGGCGATCTGATTACTTCCTGGACAGGCTTTGGTGGCCCACCCTTGGGCTCAGATATCTTCGGCTGGGGTTGCGGACTGAAGACAATGCAATCGCCCCAGATGCCAACAGAGCAAATCGAACAGGAAGTGGCTAAGCAGATTTGTGGCACAGGTAATACTAACTTATTGGATGTCATCTATCTTTTGAGTGGCAAGCCTTATTGGGAAGATGCTCCTTGGCGGCGACTGGCCTGCCAGCAGGCAAAGGAGATTCTGGCAGCATACGACAAATCTGACATCTTCATAGCGCTTCTTGATCTGAATGCCGATGTTTACACCTACAAGGCCAACAAAGTAGAGGTGCTTTATGATGTGGAAAAGGGAAGAATTAAGGGGACAGAAACCCGCTTGCGTATTGAGGAGGTACTGGAGGAAAATCAGGCAGTTCAGCAGAAGGCTCGGGACCTGCTCAATCAAATCCTTTCATCACTTACAGTAAAGGAGATGTTGAAGGCGTGGTTTGGGGAAGATAGGAGAACACTACTTCGGATAAGAAGAAGGGTCACGACCAACATAACCTTAAGAAAAACAGGGGAAAGTAATGGCGATTATATTACCTGAGAAGAGGATAGAAAAGGTCCTCACCATTGCTGAGAAGACTTTCGATCACAATAACGACGGGCAGACTTTTTATGTGGGTGGGGGATTTAAAACCGGCACAAATATTGTGCCGGACTGCACCCTGGGGATGATGGGGGTTGTGCGGACGAATCGGCCAGATCTGGTGGAAGTACTTAAAAAGCAGCTTGCGACTATTGACAGCCTGGAAGGCCGCAACTACGACTTTGCCATCAATCAGCGGCCCATGAGCAACATTCTTTATCCATTCTGGATCTACCATATTTACCAGTTCAGCGGGGATATGAACTTTCTTGAGGAGCATAAGCTTCCTCTGGAACGAACAGCAGAGTATGTTGCTGCCCATGAGGATCAAAACGGATTTGTCAGTTTTTATCGCCAGGGTTTTCCTTGGCGGTTTGGTCAGGGAGAAGATTGGGTAGATTGGTATGGACCTCGGATGTATGGCAAAACCATGAACAACCAGGCTTGGTATTATCAGATGTTGCGGATCACGAGCTACATTGAAGGGATGCTGGGAGATTCAGTCAGAGCAACTAGCTTTGTAAAGAAAGCAGAGGTATTGAAGGCCCAAATTAACCAATACTACTGGGTCGGGGATCATTATTTAGACAACATCTATCAGGATGGTACAGTGGAGGATGATTGGGGTGTAGACAGCCAGGTTTGGCCCATTGTGTTTGGTGTGGCTGATAGCCATCAGGCCGGTTGTCTGCTCGATAAATTAGATAAGAAAGGTGTGGACGCAGGTCTGCCAGCGATCTGGATAGCGCATCCTCATTCGTCGGACATCTCACCTGGTGGCTTTGAAGGCTCCCCTACTGGGTATAATCACACCAATCAGATCTGGTTCGGTAGAGTGGGAGCAGGGGACATCTTGGCTCGCTATCGAATGGAGCAGTATGAGAAAGCCTACGAACTGGTCAGCAAGATCACCGACCGTGTGGTTGCTGATGGAACGTTCTACGAAGGATACAACCCGGATGGTACCACATGGGCTAAAGATTTGCCAGGAAACTATCTGGAGCATGCCGGCGGTTATTTCTTTTCTATCTTTCAAGGAATGTTCGGGATTAAATTCCCCATCTCGGGAGACGACCTACTTACCATCACACCTCGGTTTCCTGTAGACTGGGAACGAGCTGAATGCACCTTCACCTACAGAGGAAGTGAGGTTGCTTACAAGTTCGAAAAAGTGGCAGATCAAATAAAATTGACATTGGATACAAAGGGGGCCTTTTCTGTCCTGATCAGGTTTCCAATTCCCAAGGGTCGGGTAGTTCGGGCTGTCAGGCTGAACGGAAAACCAACAGACTACAAGCTGGAGAAAGGGATCTTCCATCGCTTTGTCGTGTGGAAGGTGTGGGTTGTTGGAAAAGTAACAGTTGATGTTGAGCTGGAGTGAACGAAATTAAGGTGTTATAGAATTGTGTCAACCGTGTTAACAAGCTCAGAAACTGACTGTATTTCCCGTCTCTTCTCACAATTTTAGGTATTGGACATGGTCTGGAAACATATCTTAAGAGAATTTGGAAGATAACACTTATACGAATACGAACAAACTATGGAGATAATACATATTAAAACTCGGACTCATTGTTAGCGTCTCCGACGAAGCAAAGGAAGCCTTTGAGCGTGTAGCTGAGGTGAGTATCCCCACCTGAAGGATTGATTTTACCACAAAGAACACGGAGGGCAGAAAGAGAAAGCAACCAGAGGAGGACACAATGACTTTCAAAGTACCTATTGAAGCCACTATGTCCGCTTACGGCGACTTGAGCACTGACCGAAGGAGCTATCGGCCGTTGGATCGGGTCGTCGTGCAGATCACCGGCCGCTACCGTGGTGATCAGTACTGTCGGATTCGCGTCTGCGATGCGCAGTTACAACCCTACTACGAAGCCAAGATCGAACTCTTGGATAACCGAGGAGAGGTGAGTTTCCACGCCGCCGGGGCGTTGGGAGTGCACTGGATCTACCTCTACTTCCCCGACTCCGATCGCCACAGCCGCTATACCAATTTTCTGGTTGACTGCGAAACCTCCATCGAAACCGGCAATCCAGATTATGATGAACTCTATCCCATAACCAAGGAAGCCTTGCAGCTCGGTCGCCGCGATTTTACCACTCCCAATGGTCGGTTCGTGGGCTACATCTCTGGCGATACCTGGCAGATCGACGGCGTGTGGCTGCGGGATTGGATCTACCAACTGCAGGTCTACTGTTGGTGGGAACGCCAGATGACCTGCGGTCTGGACCGTTTCCTTGAAGCCCAGAATCCCGACGGAAGCATACCCGATGGCATAAGACGCGACGACTCAACCTGGCGGATGGCGGTAGAATCGGATGTGGAGTACATCCTTGTCCTTGGGGTCTACGAAACCTGGAAGGTTACCGGAGACGACCGATGGTTGAAGCAGGCACTTCCACATCTGGAGAAGGCCCTGAAGTACGTTCAGAATGACCCCAGGCGCTGGGATCAGGAGCATCAGCTGGTCAAGCGGGGCCACACCTGCGACACCTGGGATTTTGAAATTCAGGAGAGCTCAGAGTTTGTGGGCCAGCGAGCCGTGATTGCCAATTGCGATCAGAGCGGTTATTACCTGGCCTATCGGGCAATGGCGGAGATGCTTCGGCATCTGGGCCACAGCCAGCGGGCAAATGAGTTCGACCGTCGAGCAAAGGATTACCGCCGACGAGCCAATGACCTGCTTTGGGACGGGACAAAGTACCTTCATCATGTACACCTGACGCCGATCGAACATCCCGGTTTCGACGAATCCCAGCAGCTTGCCATGGGAAACGTCTGGGCGATCACCCGGGGGCTGGCTGACCACTCCCAGGCAGTAGCGATCATCAACGAGTACCGCCGACGTCATCAGCAGACCGGAGATGCCTTTCCCTGGTGGAGCCTTCAGCCCGGCTATCCTGATGAACTGGGTTACTATGACGGACCCTATTGTCGCCAGGGCGGCTATGCCAACGGTGGACTTATGCCCTGGGTCGGTGGGGAGCTTTGTCGGGGATGCTTTGAGCACGGAATGGAGAAGTACGGTCTGGAGCTTTACCGGCAATATATCGAGCACCTGCGCCGTACTGGAAATCGAGTGCACGTCTGGTACTGGCCCGATGGCCAGCCGGGGTTTCGTACCACCAATGAGGTGCCCTACACCGGCTGGGGAATGGCCCAGTGGCTCGAAGCTCTCATCGAAGGCATTGCCGGGCTAAAAGACATAAGCGGCCAGATGAAAACTATGGAGGTTGTTCCCCGCTGGGCAGTGACCTCGGAGCAAGAAGTCCGAGTAACAGTGCGTTACGCTGTCAACGACTGCTATTTTAGCTATCGGATAAAGATTGACGAGAAGACAAAAACCATCTGGTTGCAATATGCCGGATCCGGCGACTCTGTCCTCTTTCGTGTTCTGCTTCCTCAAAATTGGTCCCCACAGTCTATTCGGGTGAAGGGAAAACCTGTTGAGTTTGAGCAACGGCGGATTGAGAAAAGCCTGTATGTGGAGTTTTTCGGCTCCATTGAGAGGCTCGAAGAAGTGGAAATTGCTTGTTCCTGAGATTTTTCTCGACTTCGTAATTGAAAGGAATAGAAAGATGAGTAAGGTTAAATATGTGACAGATTTGGATGGATATGAAGGGCCCATTGAGCTGGTATCTCCATATCACTATTATATGCATACCTATTGGACTCTACGGGACAGATGGCGGCGCCTCTTGTATGCTTGGATAAGACGAAAGCCATGCGATGCGTCGGCCACCGTCGTTCCGGAACGGACCGTAGCGGGGGTGCCCACTTCTCTGTACTTGACAATAGCGATCGGAAGGACTCCGCTTCCCGAGGGGGGGCGAATTGCCGTTTATTTCCCCTTAGGGTTCGGAGGCTTAGCTAAGTATAACTCACTGATGTGCTTCCAAGGACCGGATGGACAGACCGGATACGGCTCCAGGATAAAGGCACGAGCATCCAGGCCGGACGTGAAACTAACGACACTGGTCCATTCTACAGGTTCGGTCTTCACATGTGTGGAGGTCATCGTAGAAGGGGGAAGACTGGAAGAAGGTGACAAGGTGGAGATCGCGATCGGGGACCCATCGTGCAAGCCGCCTGTGGTGGGCGAGAAAGCCAAGACTTATCCCTTCCGAGTGGCGATAGATTACCGAGGAGACGATACGTTCCGGCCCATACTGCCCAATCCGGTGGTCACAAATGTCGGCAATAGGGCACGGTACCTCAGATGTTTCGCTCCCGCCACGCCCAAGGTCGGAGAGCCCTTTTCCCTGCGGGTGGTCGCATCGGACCTGATGAACCACAATCCATCCTACTTTTACAGGGGCCGCGTCGTCCTGCAGACGACGACGGGCAAGATAGAGGGACCCGGTGAAATCGAGATCCCAGAAGATCGCCATGGCACAGTGGAAATCGACGGGATTGCTGTTTTGAACAAAGGAGTGACCCGCATCCAGATTATGGACAAGATCAACGGGATTATGGGGCAGACCAATCCCGTATGCCCGGAAGCGGCGCCCGAGGGACTATCTCTCTATTATGGAGAAATTCACAGTCATACCGAGCTCTCTGATGGTGGGGGAATACCGGAGGAGAATTTCCGCTGGGCGAGGGATGTCGAAGGGCTGGACTTCGCCGCGCTCGCCGATCATTTCGAAGACCCGTTCTCGTACAACTACACCTTAGAGGAAAAGTGGAGGATCACCAAGGAAATTACCGAGCGATTCAACCAGCCCGGTCGGTTCGTGACCTTACTTGGCTACGAAATGGTCACCCTCGAAGGGCATCGCAACGTATATTTTGCGGACGGTGTGGGGCGGATGATCGTCGAGGGGCCAGGAGGCGAAGAGGTGACTATGGACACTGTCTTCGCCAAGCTCGCCGGAACCGATTACATCCTGATCCCGCACGCCCCGAAGTTCCACGGCATCAACTGGTACACCCCCCACGACCCAGAACGACAGAGGCTTGTGGAGATCTGTTCGTGCTGGGGCATCTCCGAGGAGGGGGGGCCGCTTTCCGTCCGCCATGCGCTCGACCTCGGCTACAAATTTGGATTCACAGGCGGGACGGATAACCATTTTGCGGAGCCAGGGAACCCGGATTTGGGCGGCATTACGGGAGTCTACGCCCGCAGCCTTGCAAGGGGTGAGATTTTTGAGGCTTTAATGTCCCGGCGAACCTTCGCCACCACCGGTCAGCGTATGATCATAACGTTTTGGGTGAACGGGACGTTTATGGGTGGGGAACTGGCCCTCGATCCCGAGACAAAGCGGGAGGTCGTCGGACGTGCCATCACATGCGAGCCGATAGAGAAAATCGAGGTGATCCGCAACGGCGAAGTTTCCTATTCCATCTCCGGAAAAGGGGGCCTCGACGTATCCTTCCGGTGGGACGATGGCGACGACCTCTCCGAGTTGGTGCCGCAACGCGAGCTTACGGACGAGCGATTCGTATATTATTACCTGCGTGTAGAGACCGTCGACGGCAGCGTCGGATGGTCCAGTCCGGTATGGGTGCACGAAAAATCCAGGTAATTTCGTAGGGGCGCAGCGGCGCTGCGCCCCTACGATAGTTGTCAGCAAAAATAAAGGAGGTACTTACTAATGAGCACTTTTGATTTCCCAACTACTCACCTGCGGTTGGAGGTGGACGACTCCACAGGGCTCGGCAGCCTCTGCTTTGATGGGAAACCCAGAGTAGAGGGGATGGGTTTCTTCCTCAACTACGCAGTTCACCATCTGGGCCATGGGCGGGAGAGGGTTGAATTCAAGGATATAGAGGAGAAAAAGGGACACGATGCCATCGGCCCCTATATCGAGGTCGCCTGTGTATATCAACTTCCATATATGATAGGGGAGACCCCTTTGGTAAAGGAAATATTTAAGGTTTATAGGGATCGACCCCTGATCTGCTTATGGTTGGAGAATACCTGCGGAAAGCCTGTATTCCCGAGTTACGAAGACACGGGAGGGCTGAACATGAGAGATTTTCCCGGATTCGAGGTAGGCCTTTGTTCTTCTCTCGTGACGGAGACGGGAGCCTTCGCAGAGCACCGCCTCATAAGAAACTTGCGGGAATTTACCGAGTGGGGCATCTTTCTCCTTGCGGGATACGAAGACGAAGCCGTAACTTGCATCGTCCCCGTCAATAACTGGGGACAGAGGACCAGGATCAGAGCTGGGGGGGACGGTATAAGGATCTCGGCCTCGGGATTTGACGGCACCAGGGTCTACAACCAGATACCGGGCTGTGTGATAGCCTTCGGAAGGGATCCGTATTCTGCAGTCGAGGATTCGTTTGAGGCGGCCGTCGAGGCCATGGAACGGAAGGTTCGGCTGAGCGCGGAGAAAACCTACCCTGAGGTTTTCGATTATCTTGGCTGGTGCTCCTGGAATGCCTTCTGGAGGGAGGTGAGTAGGGAGAAGGTGATCTCATCGGCGGAGATTGCAAAGGGGAAAGGGATACCAGTTAAGTTCTTCCTTGTGGATGACGGATGGATGACCTCGAAGGGCAAGAGGCTTTCCAGCTTCTCGCCGGACGAGGATAAGTTCGAAGGTGGCTTCGAGGCGTTGGCGAAGGAGCTGAAGGACAAATACGGGATAAAATACCTCGGCATCTGGCACACGCTCCAGGGTTATTGGG
>CAZQSC010000054.1:0-14461 GCA_964595705.1 uncultured bacterium
GGTAAGGCGCTTCTATGTGGCGGCTCTTTGACATCTGCTTGTCTCTCTGCAGATCGCTCAGCTTAATTACTTCTCCTGAGAGAATCTTGACCCATTCCAAGCCCTTGTTCTTAGTGTTCAAGTCACGTCGTTTCATTATGCCGTAGACGGCTGTGTGACCGATCTTAAGCGACCCTTTTCGGGCAAGTTCTCTGCTGATTCTCTCTGGACCATAGCTGGGAAACTGTTGGATAAAATCCAGAACCACCAGCTCATCCTCTAAAGGGGTCTGATTGGCAAAGACCGTAGGTTTTCGGGGTACTGACCGAAGCCCCTCATCTCCCATAGTCTGCCGTCTCCTTTTAAGCCTGTAAAACCAGGTTCTGGATATACCAAACTGTCTGCAGATCTCTACCACGGTGTGTTCTCCCCGGTCGTAGAGCTCAAACATTTTCCTCCTGGTGATAAATACCCTATCCTCACTGGTCATAAAGGCACCTCCTTTCTCAAGACAGTTTTTCATCTCACTAAACATACCTGAGAAAGAAAGGTTTGTCAACCGGTGAGTCACAACGCTATTGTAGAAGAAAGAACAACTACCTGGACAGGGGCAATAATCCTCGGGCCTGCTCCAGGGTTGTAGAGTGTGACCAGAACCATTGCTTGTGGAAAAGTCTTCGACTTTCCCACAAGCTTATTGCTACTGATATTACATCAACATCCTACAATCTTGGCCCGAGTACTCATCTTCAGAGTGTAAACACCCCATCAAGATAATACAAATTAAGGAATATGCCCATCATCGACCGGATGAATTAAGCGGAGGCCAAAAACAAAGGGTAGCTATTGCCAGGGCATTGGTTACCGAACCTCTTATTGTATTGGCGGATGAACCTACAGCAAATCTTGATTCTGCAACTGGAGAGAACATTATAGATTTGATGCTTAAGATAAACAAAGAGAATGGGACAACTTTCATTTTTTCCTCACACGATTCTAAAATAATTAAGCACGCTGACCGAGTGATAGAGTTGACAGATGGGATAATTGTAAAAATATAAAACTCAGAAATCCTCCGACATCGGCGGATAAATAAATATTCGTCTAAATATCCATTTGAGTGAATAAAAGAATATCTGGTCAAATTTCAACTGGCCGAGGACGCGGCATAGGAAGCGTTCATCGAAACGTACCGCCACTTGCCGGAGCTTCACAAACCGGCGGCGTTTCCCGGCTGGTTCCACATAGACAGCCTATCCTGGACTCAGGGAATCGATGAGGGCTCCGGGTATGGGTCTCCTCCCCGAAAAATCTCTACCAGCTTCCCTTCGACGGTGTCTGTGTATGTATTCCCGTTGGATCAACTCCCTGATCTCCTTCGCCTTCTTTGGGCCGATCTTCTCCACCTTCATAAGCTCGGATTCGGTAGCGGAGAAGACCTTTGCTACGCTTCCGAAATGTTGCAATAAAGCCTTTGCCAAGGCAGGACCTACTTTGGGCAGGGCCTCAACAATATGCTCCTGTTGCTGCTTGAGGGTGAAGCTTTTCTTCTTCTGCCGTAGTGATATGTCATAATCTAAGCCATGTTGTTCATGCTTGGCGATGAAGAAAATCATCCCTGCGGTATCTTCGGCATCGACAGTCGAGATGACAGGAATGTTATGCAAAGTGATGATGAAGGACACTGCCCCTCTCACCGCATTGGGATGGATCCTTCCGGCCCCGTAAAGGTCCTTGCCCTCGATTATGAAAATGGGGTGTTCGAAGGCCTCCTTCAATTCCTGGATCTGATTAAATAGTCTCTTATCGACGATGGATTGAAGGAAATCATTGACTGTTTTTCTTTCAATAGCCACCCGGTCACTGACCACATAGTCACCGACTGAGAGATGTTTCAGCCGGATGATGACTTCCTCCTGGGCGGAGAGATGCTGAAGGACTTTTGATCTCTTTTCCCTTTGATCCACGTAGATCAGTATTTTCTTTGTAGATCAGTATTTTCTTTTCATCCAAGATCTTCCTCCCGAATGTTGATCGATCCTTTCAAAAACTCAGCCTTCTCTATCTGTCCCCGATTAGCATCTATGGCTTATTTCCCTGTTTTATTCCATATCCGCTTGTTGTTCCGACGTACGGGTGAACATCGCTGGCCTAGCTGCATGAAGCGGGACGCCCAAAGGGAGGGGGCATCAAAATTTCTTGATATGTGTGGCTTCTTTCATACAATTTTGGCACTACCATTTTCCCACTGCCCACCTCAAGGCCAACCTCCGAAAGCGCGACACGTGATCATCGGGTTTGCCTTCTTTCACTCTTTAATCTTGTTGTCGGTGCTACCGGGTTCGGAATGTTCAATCTCCTACAGGACATGCCTTCATACATACCTGGCCATCACACTCGTTTCCTTCTTCAGTTATGTATTTTTTCAAGGCTGATGCGACCCTTGACAACTTACGACGAGCTCGTCCTTCATCAAACCCATATCGTTTAATGCTGATGGGCCAATGAGATTCCGTAATCGAAACGCTCCAGGAGATTCTTCGGGTGGGTATAGATTCCTTCCAGCAATCGCAGATCGGCTATCCCTATCAAATCTACTTCCCTTTCAGAGCAAAAGCTCTCTACATTCATCTTATGTAGTACACTAGGCTCGTCACCGGCTATCTATAATCTCTACCACATCTTACCGTATCCTGGGGGCCATTATGGGGCTAAAGAAACTTGTTTCTCAGGCTGAGATGAGGCTTACAGGTTCCACAGATATGATATCTTTACCACCACCCGTCTGTCGATGAGCTTCATCTCCTTGCCCCTTTGCTCGTTGTAAGCCAGGTAGAGTCTGCTCAACGGGCGGTAGGCCCAACTGAAGAGGAAGTTAAGGGCATACTCCTCGGCCGTTGGATTAAGCGGCAGAAAGGCCCTCAAGAAGATATCTTTTGTAGGGAAATAAGTCAGCCTGAGGTTTCCAACTTTTTTAACTTCGTCCAGCTTGCCTGAGGGGAAATACTCCCAGACAATATTTCCGCTAATATCCAGGCTGAAGTTGTCACGAGGCCTGGTTTCGCCCCAAATGGAAATCTGCCTTATCCTGCCGAAGTAGTCGTCCGCCCAATCATACTGGTCTTTCATTTCAGCACCTATCCATGCTCGGCGAACAAAGCCTTTCCCTTGGATATCATAGCCAAGGCCAAAGGTTTCGCCTCTGTATCCCTTCTGCTTCCAACGGAGGTACCAGTTCTCGTGCCAGAAGACTATACCATTGTAGTTCTCTTGTTCGATACCAAGCCACAGATCCTCCCAATGCCAGCCCCACTTGGGATCATCTGTTCTCTTGGTGAGGGAACCATTTTGTCCCAGGTTGATCCGTCTTATGCCAAACCGATGAAGATAAAACCTCCCGCCGAACCAGCCTGAAAGGGCCCTCTCTCCTACATGAGGATCATGGGGGATATACCCTATCTGGTCTACAGAAAACTCGGACCCGATGTCACTGAATCTGCCGCCGATCCAAAATCTATCACCGGAACGCCTGAGCTCAAACTTTGTTCTCCAGTTATTTTTCTTTACCCCTGGGGTGAAGCTTTTGGCAAGCTCCAGGCTGAGCGAATTTTGTCTGGAGCGTAGGCCAAGATCTATGCCTAAGGCCCGGTTCCACTGGTCTTCGGTCTTTTGTTTTGCCACGCCGATAATGCCCACAGATGAGTTCTTGAAGATGTCCTTCTGGAGACGGAAGACTCCATAGGCGGGATCCGGCCCCTCTTCCTCATCCACAGCGCTCAGCAGTCCCAGACTCCAGCCCCTGAATTTGCCGGTGAGCTTGACGCCGAACCGGGGATCGGATATCCTGCGGCTGTAAAACAGATTCATCGAGGTGAAAAGCTCGCTTCTCTCCAGAAAGAAAGGTCGCTTCTCACGGTAGAGGAGTTCGAATCTGGTGAGGTTTATCCTCTCCTCATCAGCCTCGATGTGGCAGAAGTCGGGATTTATGGTGGCATCTAAGGTGAAATCTGAGGTAATTCCATATTTAAAGTTTAAACCCGTATCCCCTTTCCAGCTGTCTTGGGCCCTTTCATATCTGGTTGTCCCGTAAGGTAGAAGTTCCATATGTAACCCTGGTTTAACGCCTTCCAGCCCTACCAGGTGGCCTGCTTTAGAGACTTTGAGCATTGCCCCGTCATCTCTGCTTATGAAAGACCAGTTGGCATCCTCACGCTTGGAGGCCTGATATCGGTGAACGTTGACCCCCCAGAGTTGCTTCCCCTCTCTGGAGAATCTCAGGGTTTTAAAGGGGATAGCCAGCTCTGCAGTCCAGCCCTTATCGGTCACCTGGCCCGCAGAATACCACAGGCCATCCCAGGCAAGGTCTATACCCCACCATCCACTGGGGTCCCCGGTGGAACGAAAATCCCTCTGAACCCCTCTGGGATTCACCGCAAAGCCGTAGCAGTTCTGGTGGTCGTGAAAGGTATCCAGGGCGATCTCGACCAGATCCCCGGGCCAGAAGTTAGAATCCCTGGGTACCAGCCGGGCGATGACCTTATTCGGCTGGGAATCCAGGCATTCGATGCCGAAGTAGAGGTTATCTTCATCGTAGAGGACCCGGACGATGGTCTGTTCGGTGGCGGGCTTGCCCTCGTCAGGGTCCATCTGGATGAAGTTGGAAGTAGGCACGGCCAATTTCCAACAGGGATCATCCAATTTGCCGTCGATCTTAGGAGGATTCTGCACCCTGACGGCGATCATCCTCTTGACCTCAGAGCCATCCCCCCATACTATTGAGAGCCTTACTGTCACTAAGGCTGCCAAAATGGTGATGAACAACACTCTTTTTCTCCAAGTTCCCATATTAAACCTCCTTGGGTTATGAGATTCTCGCTCTGCCTGCAATGGCGTCTTGTACGATAGAGGAATTTCTTCGCTCTCTACTCACCAAGTTCCTCTATACTCTCTGATCCAATTTGAAACCTTGATCTACGAACTCCTATTCTCACTGTCACTGCACATCAGCTTTCTAGCCTTTTTTCAAAAATAAACAATGACCCTGACAATCTTATGTCAGTATCCCTGAAATTTTCGGAAAATTTTTGTGAGATACCCTTCAATCATAGAGGCGGCCTTGTTGAATCTTGACATGATAGAGAAACAGCGTTCTTTCAATATCACGGACCTTGACATCGAATTTGTCCGCAAGCTCTCGTAATTTCATTAAATAATTGTACCAGTCATTGAAATTAAAATTTCTTCCGGTCGGTTTTGCGCTAATCGATCCATACAAATACAAAATTTGCCAGACCCTTATATCGATGACGCCATAGTTTACTGGGTCAGTCAACATGAGAATCGTTGATGCCGCAGGGATGGACACACCTCGCAATTGTGTCAGTAACTCCATTCTTCTCCTCTCACAATTTGTCGCAAATACCTCTTTCGAAATCTCTCGAACGGTCTCTTCTGAATTTGCCAGATACCACTTCTTGGGACGAGGACTCTTCCACATCGCCATCTTCAAAAATTCATCTTTTGTGAAATATCCTCTTTCTTTGACAACTCTCAAGTCATTGATCAACTCAAGGGTAGGACCGTGCTCTTCGGTGCTCAAGTTCTTTTCGATGAGCTCCTCAATAGTCCTGAATTCTTTTTTCATCTTATCTTCCACTTGAAAACGATTTTGAGTTGCTGTGGGGAAAGCCCTTCCGGGTTTGATCTAACCTCCCGCAGGTTTAAAATCTGCGGGAGGTTTAGGTTTTTATTATCAGCCCAGTTCACTGGGCTTTGTATTAGTAGCGGGACAACTTATCGTCACACTAATTTGGCAATCTTAGAGCTCCCTCATTTTATAAAACTTTGCCCTTGTCAAAACCAGATCGTAACGATAACGGGCCTTATTGCCCGGTCGCTGCTTTATTTTGGCATCGATCTCATACCCTACTTTTTGAAATGCCCTGAGGCTGGCGAGATTGTAATCTGCAACATCACAAGCGAAGATCATATCCGCCTTTTCCTTTTCAAATCCGAACCCTGTCAGCAATCGGATTGTCTCGGTTCCAAGACCCTGTCCCCAGAGCTGTTTCTCGCCGATCATCAAATCGATCCGACGACAGTCAAGGTTCGGATACCTTCGCAGGATTCTCTCCAGATTCATTCGCTGAAGCCAGCACTCCCCGATAGGCATCCCTTGAAATTCGATGATAAAGCAGAAGGCACTTTGGGATGTCTTACGGTATATTTCCTGAACCTGCTCAAGGCTGTAGGTCTTGACATCGTCTCCCTCTGAGAAATAGAGCACCTCCGGGTCATTGTTCCACTTCAGCAGAACATCCCAATCTCCTTCGGTCATTGGGCGAAGGGTGATCCTTTCTCCCTGTAGTGTGATGTGATGTTGTTTTAGGAACCCCATATCGATCCTTCACAGAATAGGGGACGAAAAGCCGGCGGGCTTAGACATCATGCTTCCTCCTTTTCGATAATTGCTATGTACACCGATCCTTTAGAGTCGATGAACTTTTTGGCTTTCCATCCCGTTCCGTTGAAAATCTCTGCCATTTCCTCTTTCGAAACAAGGAGATAATCAAACCAAGGAGTCGCATATTTCTTGTATCTTACTCTTATTCTCAATTGTCCTGGCATTCTACCGCGCTGCCTATTAAGCTTGTGATACTCCAGATGTTCTGGGACTTCTGTTTTATATGGATCATTGCTTTCAGCTATTATTCTTCCTTCTTGTGAAGTAATTTTGTAGAACTTTTTGAGCAACCGTTTAGCTCTCTCAAAACTTCCAAATAGACCAAAATTGTTACCCAGCATAAGAATAGTATCGAAAATGCCCAGCCTTGAACTAACTTCTGAAATTGACATAACTTTAGCCTTTTTCAGTCCTCTAAGCTTACAAACTTCTACTGCTAATGGTGATACATCTAAGCCCAAAACATCAAAGCCCTTTTCCTGAAGATAAAGCGAATGCCTGCCCGCACCACAGCCTACATCCAACACCCTGCCTCGCACATATCTCATCGCCTTTTTCTGGTGAGGAGGCCAATCATTGTAATCAGCAAGGTATACCGTTGGTCCCCCACTAACAGCAAAAAAGCCGTCATCCCTTTCCACAATTTCGCAACCCCCTTTGTTTGTAAAATAATCGTATATCTCGTGACCAAAGGCGTCTTGATAATTCTTTAGCATTCTCTCTCCTCCCACAAATAATACATATCCATGGAATATCCGGGGACAATGGTGGCCAGAACCTCCACAATGATCTCGGCTCGTACCTTTTCGTATTCGGATTCATTGAGAATAACGCCCCCGGCGTCCAGCAGAACGGTTGATATGGACATCGTAGTCCTCATAGTTGTTTATTTTGTGAAATCAATGGCGTTTAGAAGGGCATCAATTTCTTAAACCACTCAATGGGCCTCTCTCGCTGCCTCCAACTCAGGTCCATGAATAAATAATGAATTGCCACTGCGCGCCACTCGCCAAATCTGTTCTTGATTTCTTCCAAAATTCGCTCTACGTCTTCATTTTCCTTATCAAACAGAAGACGTGAATATATCTTCGTCTCCCATGGGGGAACTGTATTCAGAGCATCCCTACGATGAAAAACATCTCGCATTAAATAATCCAAGCTGGCGGGTCCGACTCCATAAATGCTCAAAAGCGATTTTCTTAGTTCCTCATTACCGAATCTACGCATAGCGATTTCGTCTATTTTGCCAGCCACGAAATCCTGACTCACTCGCAAAAAGGATTTTGCTCTATAACCAACTTTCAAAGCTCGCAGCTCTTCCTCACTTACTTCTACAAGTCGCTCTGGCGACCAGAAACAATAGTGACACTGCCCATCAAATTCCAACAAATCACCGTAGTTTTCCAGCATAGCTTGCGTCATCTGTGTTGTACGCTTCACATTCGCATTCTGAAGAAGAATAGCAATCATTAAGTATCCGTACAGATCCTCTCTACAGAACATGCGCATGCCTTCGAACTTATTAATTACCGGACCAAGCAGTTTATCTTTTCCAAATCGTTTGTAGAATTCGGAATAGTCCCCGTACCATTCAAACCGATAGGCTAGTTCATCAAGCAGTGCTTCTATTTCCTTTTTGGCAAGCTTCTTGGCACCGTGAATAGTCAGTTCTATAGCTGGCTCATTAATGGTGCCTTTGTTTAACATGCGGAAGCCATAAGGTTCCCTCCTCCAGCGTAACGTAAACCACAGCTTGTCAGGTTCCCATTTTCCCGTTGGCGTTGGATAATGTGATGGGTTCTCAACACTGTAGTCGAAATGATATGGAGCTTTTGGATGGATTGTTCCCCGATATATTGCCTTGAGTATCATTTAACATACCCTTCTAATGAAGCCGAGGTTAGGCGATGGAGCCGGTCTCGATCTGATTGCGTCAGACTCTCACATCCTTAACAGCCCGCAAGATGAAAAAACACGGCAGCCTTTTATATCCATGATCCATTTCATCCTCGGAACGGAGCAACTCCACCAGATGGGAGATACAAAGACCGGACTGCGCGACTGCAGTAACAATACTGCCCAAGGTATGGCACCACTCGACAGTGGTTAGAGAGTCTCCGGCAGGATTCCAAGAGTGTGCTTCATCCGACTCCTCAATAATGAACGGGCCTTCTGAGAAGTAACTATCCCGGTAAGACTCGCCTTCTTCCATCTCTTGGACAAATTTGGAGACCGGATGCCCTCCACTGAGGAGGAAGATTCCTCCTGGCTTGAGAGCCAAAAAGACGTTGCGAAACCACCTCCCAAGGTCTCCAATCCATGCCGCAACGAACGAAGAGAAGACAATGTCAAACTGGCCAGTCAGCAATTCATCCGGGAGGCGGAGTAAATCGGCAAGGATCAGACGGCAGGATAGGCCTAACTTATCAGCATTCCTCTGAGCAGCCTCCAATTGCCGAGGTGAATTGTCCACTCCCACAACGACAGCTCCCAATCGGGCCCACTCCAGCATTTCAGCACCGTCCCCGCAGCCCATATCGAGTAGATGCTTTCCGGAGACATCTCCCACGAGGGCAATCATCTCGGGACCAAGATAAGACTTGCCTTGCAGGATGTTCGCTGCCGGGTCGTGACGATACTTGACCAAACCTTCGTCACGCTGCCGATGGAAAGAATCCCATGCGTGTCGGTTGTGTTTTGCAGCTTGATCGGTTATATCTGACATATTACCTCCTGGCTATTATCCTGTTCACCGCATGCTTGTGAGGGACACCACTGGACATGCAGTCAAAAATCTCCTCAGTGCAGTAGAGTATCTCCCAATCCCAGTAGTAGCTCATCAACTCACCAGACTTCCACGGATACGCAGTCTCCTCGGCATCCGGAGCTCTAGCGATGAATGGCTTCGTTACAAACACGGAGAGCGCATGGATACCATCGGGAGAAGTTGAGTCCTTGTAGTTTTGGAAACGCTGGCTTCTTATTTCAGGGGGCAGATACTGGAGGGTTCCTGTCGAAAAGATAACGTCATAGGTATCGTCGAGCTGGTAGCTTACAATGTCCGCCTGGATTGTTTCGATATGAACCCCAACTTCCTCGGCGTATCTCCTTGCTTTTTCCAGTCCAGCCAAAGACACATCAAGGCCGATCACCTCGAAGCCGTGCTTTGCAAAATAGACGGCATTTCGTCCCTCACCACAACCCAGGTCCAGGAGCTTTGGACGAAAGCCTGAGCTGGGGCGCATGATCTCTATGACCTTATCGCACATCTTGGAAGGCTTCTTCCCCCAGTAGTATTCTCGGCCTTCGTAAAGTTGAGCGTAGGGATTATCTTTCTTCATTGTTCCTCTCGATTCTCAAGTTTTTGTACCCTTCCGCAGGCTGCGGAAGGGTACAATCTGTAATCAATGTCATAAAGTTAGCGTGATGATAAATCGTCCCGCTACCAGTACAAAGCTCAGTGGACTGGGCTGATGGCCTGCTTCTGCGGATTTTTATAGGAAACAAAAGCATTCTTTCCCACCAGGAGTGTTTTAACAAACTCAGTGGAGAAGAAAAAAAGGCCGTGGATTTCACCATACCCACGGCTTCGGAAAAGAATTAAAAAAGGTCGCACGGAAAATCCGTACGACCTTAGAAGCTAATCCTTCAGTAAATATTCAACATACAGATTTTCCGAGGCAGGCGGGCACAGTAATCCCTCTATGGGTTACACTTGCAAAGCTAACCCTCATAAAAGTCGTGACTAACCGCATTGAGCCCACCTCCTTTCAGGAAAGTCTGGTTAAGTTGTTCACAAGATTGTCACTAATATACAACATTCTTTGACCGTTGTCAATAAAAAAACTGTAAACAGCGGCAAGTTTCAAGAAAACTGTGCCTTCTGCTCTTCTGGATTTTAGAATTCCTCTATCAGCCTCATAAGCCTTCGCCCATATTCCACATAGGTTTCGAAGGCTTTTGCCTCTGATCCCGCTTCCTTGCCCAAGTGGATAATGGCCGAAAGGTGAGGCTCGATGGACATACCTCCTTGGTAACCTGACTTCAGAAGATCCTGAACGATCTCTGGCACACAGCCGTCCCCCTCGCCGGGAAAGGTGAATACTGGCTCCTCCCCTGGTTTTGGGCGGAGGGCATCCTTGATATGCACATAGACCACATATTCCTTGACCTTACGGTAAAAATCCCAACTATCCTGGCTCTCAGTGGGTGGATTGCCGGTGTCGAAGACCAGCTTCAGCGCTGGTGAATCCACCTTCTCTAAAAGCTCCAGGGTGTTCTCCGGGCTAAGTCCTCCCCAGCCAGAACAGTTCTCGTGAACCAGTATCACCCCTCCGTCCTCGGCTATGCGGGCAAGCTCCTTGATTCGCCGAAATACCTCCTGTTTCCAATCCTCCTCTGGCCTTCCGTCGTTGGGATAGGACATGATGCGAATGTAGGGTGTCCCCAGACGCTTCATCCGGGGGATGGCTCTCTTCAGCTCTGCCACATCAACGGCGAAGTCGGTGTTGATTGGCCGTGCCCAGTTGCACAGCTCAGAGGCAAAACAGGAGACCTTTATCCCAGCCTCAGTGAGCTTCTCGACCACCTGCTCGAACTCCTCATCTGGGATGCTGGTGATATTAGCATTCCCGACAACGCGCAACTCGATATGATCCCAGCCCAGTTCCTTGTGGGCTCGAATCTGCACATCCAACGCCTTTCCTGCCTCATCGGCAATTCCAGTGAAAAACATGACCTACCTCCTCTAATGATTAGTTTAGACGATTAAAGTGAAAACTAATTTTACCTGAACTGTGGCAAATATTCCTGATTGTAGCTAATAAGCTCCTTCAACATCTCTCCTGTCTTATCCTTGGAAAGTTGAGTAAGTGGATCTAAAAGCAGCGCTTGAAGGACAAGCTCCCTATTACCGGTGAGCGCCGCCTCGACAGTGAGCTCCTGTATCATGACGTGCGTTTGAAGAAAACCTCGCAGGCCATATGGAAACTCCCCTGGTACCAATGGAAAGATCTTTCCATCTTTCATCTCACAGATAGTTTCAATGACAGCCTCGTCCGGAAGATATGCGACTCGCCCCCGGTTGGGCAGGTTCATCACATCACGAAAATACCCCCTTTTAGTCACAAAGCAAGCGATGATGTCCGAAGCAGTCTCTGAAGACTTCTTCGGTTCAAATTGAACCTTGCCAGCAATAATGTTCTTTATCCAAGTTTTAGCATCTTTAAATATCTGATATCTTTCCTCGATGCTGGTCAGGTAAAACCCCCAACGTTCCATAACTTCTGGTTCAGGACCCAGCACAAAAGGAAGGAATTCGGCGATATGTCTCGGCCCAGCACATGGTAAGGAACCGTAGAGGGCCAAAAGCTCCTTTTGAAGCCTTCCATTGTGGGCAAAAGGGCGATCGGAACCATCAAGCCTTCGGGGCTTGAGTGCTGCATAGTAATCTTTCACCTTTCCCATAATCTCCTCACCCTGATATTGAACTGACTGAAGCCAGATGAAATGGTTCACACCTAAAAGCTCGTATTCGAGCTCCGTTGGGGACTTTGCGCCGGCAAGCTCGGCAATCCGGTTGCGGAAGGGGAAGAATTCGTGGCAGAGCCCTATGGCGTTCAGGCCTTCCGTCTTGAACAGGGTGCGGGTGAGCATAGTCATGGGGTTGGTGTAGTTGATAACGATAGCATCAGGGCAATACTTTTTGATCTTGCCAGCGAGGTCAGCAAACACCGGAACATTTCTCAGCCCGCGGGATATCCCCCCGGGACCAGCCGTATCCCCAACCGACTGGTAGATGCCGTATTTCATAGGAATTTCCACATCCCCCCGCATTGCCTCAAGTCCTCCAGTGGAAATACTGATGACCACGGCATCGGCGCCGTCAAGGGCCTCTTCCTTAGAAGAAGAGGAGATGATTTGATGTCCACGCCCGATCCTTTCCGAAAGGAGCGTCCCGACCTGCCTGATGTCCTCCCGAGCCTCAGGATTGATGTCATCCAGATGAATTTCTGACTCCTCCAATCCTGGAGTAAGCATAATATCTACGATGATCTTGGGTCCCCATTGGTAAGAGCCACCGCCGATGAATGCGATCTTCGTTGCCATTTTCTCCTCCGAAACTTATTTCTTGTTAAACAAGCAAATGCAAGCAATACTCAATGAACTGTACTCAGATAACAGCTAAGCTTTTCATGAAAAATCAAAGTTCCGGCTACGCTTCCAGTAAAGACGCTTACCGCTTCAGATAGTCTTGGACATCGTTGAGGCCCCCACCGGTAGTGTAGCACTACTTTGATTGATTCGTAAAAAATCCTAAATGCTCCCTCTCCCTTTCAGGGAGAGGGCAGGAGTGATGGTGAAAGTGTCGATATTTCAAGTACTTTTCTTCCCCCTCCCCTTCAGTTGCTAAATAGTTTTCCTGAGAGCATCAGAGATCCCTCTTTTTAAGAGCAATAGATTTGGCTGACTTTTCACCCTCAGGGCGAGAAGCGCCGAATGGCCACCTCCTCGATGTCCAGATTGTCTGGAAGTTTGCAAAGATAGACGCACAGATCGGCAATGTCCTCGGGCTGGATCATCACCTGATCCTTCAGCCTCTCGCCAAGCCTGGTTCCTTTAATAAAGTCCGTCTGGACGCCACCAGGACAGAGACAGTGGACGTGGATGTTGTATTCCTTTACCTCCAGGGCCAGGGCGCGCGCCATCCCTAACATAGCATGCTTGCTGGCGCAGTAAGCAGCCTGGGCTCTGTACCCTTTCAGACCGCTGCTGGAGACGACATTGATGATGCGCCCTCTCCGACGCTCAATCATCCCTGGCAGCACAGCCTTGGTGACAAGAAATGTGCCGGTGGCGTTGATGGCCAGGGTGCGGTTCCAATCTTCCAGTTCTGTTTCCAAAAGCGTCGCGTCTAAGAAAATGCCCGCATTGTTGACCAGGATGTCTATGTGGCCCAAGGCCTTGATTGCCGTCCCTACGGCGGACTGAACCTGCTCCGGGATGGAGATGTCACAGGCAATTGGTGTGGCTGTCTTACCGATCTCTCTGGCGACTGCCTCAATCTGATCCCTCGAACGGGCCAGCAGGGCCACCCGCATGCCTTCACGGGCAAACGCAATCGCCACCTGGCGTCCAATGCCGCGCCCTGCCCCAGTGACTAACGCACTCTTACCTGTAAGTTCTCTTTGCATAACTACTCCTATGGCTACGGATTTTATTCAGATTTGTTCAATTGATCCTTTGTGGAGATATCTGCCCGCGCACATATTCAACCGATTGGGCCGATCGTAGATTTCGCAAAAGGCATCGTGCCAGTGGCCGTAGATGATGGAAGCTCAGGGGCAACTTCCTATTTCATTCATAATTTCCTTCATCACCCGCGCCGCCAGTTTCGGGTCCCTTGTCCGGGTCAGAATTCCTTTTCGATTTTGCATAATTCTGACTGGCGCCTGCTTGGTTCTGATATCTGCCAGCTGCCAGACCATAAAGCCGATTACATAAGGCTTGGTCTTGAGCATGGCAACAGTTTTCCTGATAGACTCCGCCTGGTACTCCTCAGTCCACATCTCTGGCGGCTCAGAGTGAAATCCGGCTATTGCTCCAGCGCCGAACTCTGAGACGAACACCGGCTTGTTGTGCTTGTGGTGGAGAATATCCAGCACCTTGGAGAACTTCGCTATCCCCCGGTCCAGATCACCCGGGCTATCGTACCATCCCGGATAGTGATGAATGGAGAGAATGTCGGAGTATTGAAGGGCCAGATCCTCGATGATTCCCTCGCCCTTAACATCCGGGTCACCGTCCCAGGCCCAGTCGCAGCCACAGAAGAGGACCGGGCAGGTCTCATCCAGGGCCCTGGCGTGCTCCAATAGCTGCCTCGTCAGTTCGGCCACCTCAGGTACCACATTCTCTGGCTCGTTGCCCACACTCCACATCACAACAGAGGGATGATTGCGGTCCCTTTTGATCAGCTCTTCTAACATCTTCTTAGCCTTGCGACGGACTTCGGGCCGTCCC
>CAZQSC010000055.1:0-14395 GCA_964595705.1 uncultured bacterium
TATTACCTCCAGGTGGGCGTGGAAGACGTAGCCTTTCTAACCCTCCATTTCTGTAATCACATAATGGCCCGTATCCATGTCAGTTGGCTAGATCCTCACAAAATCAGGAAGCTCACCGTAGTAGGGAGCAAAAAGATGGCGGTGTTTGATGACACACAATCTGCAGAGATGATCAGGCTCTACGATAAGGGGGTAGACCAGGTTTTTGACTATGAGACCTACGGAGAGGCCCTGAGTTTAAGAATGGGGGATGTTATCATTCCCAGGGTGAAGATGTCTGAGCCTCTGAGGATAGAATGTCAGCATTTTTTGGATTGCATAGCACAGCGAAGGCCGCCTCGTAGCGACGGGCAGGACGGATTGCGGGTGGTGCGAGTCCTGGAGGCTGCCCAGCAATCGATACAGCAGGGCGGTGCACCAGTAGAAATATCCTGAGAACTACAGATTATATTTGGAAAACTTCTATTTGATCCGTTCGTAAAAAGTCGTATTTCCCCTCCCCACAGGGGAGGGGATTCACCCTGTTAGATAGAGGATCTTATCTAACAGGGTAAAGGGGAGGGGGACACCCTCACCCCAGCCCTCTCCCTCCAAGGGAGAGGGAGCATTTTGGACTTTTTACAGTCAATCCTATTTGAGTTTGCCTCTCACCAGCTGTTGCAGCGACGACCTTCAGGTCACCATTTATGGAGGTCTAAGGCCTCCGCTACTATGAATGTGGCGAAGATCTCTATCTTGCGCAGTTTAATCACAAATCAAACAGGAGGTGGTTGAAAGATGGAAAGGGCACTCAGAACGATCTTGCTCTCTTTGGTTGTGGGGCTTGTCTTTTTTTCTGCCGCTTTTCCCCAGACCCTGGAGGAGCTGTTGGAGGAGAGGAAAAAAGTAGAGAAAGAGGCAGAAACAGCCCCCCGAATTACTCCTCTTGGCGTAAAAGAAAAGGAGAAACCCGAGATTCCACTGGGCATTCCGGTCACAGAAGAGAAGACGACCTTCGACAGAAAGATAGACCCCAAGGAGTATACCTTAGGCCCGGGGGATGAGTTCACCATCTATCTGTGGGGGCAGTTGGATACGCCTCAGACATTGATAGTGAACCCAGAGGGGAAGTTGCTTGTCCCCTATGTCGGTCCCATAGAGGTCTCTGGGATGACCCTAGCCGAGGCCAAGGAGCTGATTATCCAAAGGGTGAAGGAGCGTTATCCTGGTGTGGATGTCTCGGTTGAGTTGAGCAATCTGCGCAAATTTCGGCTTTTTGTTGCCGGGCGGGTTGCCAGACCGGGCAGTTATACTGCCTATGCTGTAGACCGGGTCTTTGATGTCATCGAAAAGGCAGGAGGACTTGCTAAAGGCGCCTCCAAGCGAAATATCAAGGTATACCGGCAGAACGGTGAGATACTCGATGTAGACCTGGATCGCTTTTTGAAACTCGGGTATCTAGAGGCCAACCCTTATGTGAAGATGGGAGATGTGATATCTGTCCCTGTGGCGGAAAGATCAGTTTCCATCCTTGGGGCAGTGAACTCACCGGGGGCGTATGAACTCAGGCCAGGGGAGACCATCAAAGACTTAATTGTGTTGGCAGAGGGGGTGTGGGATAATGCAAAGCTGGACAGCGTGGAGCTCGTCAGATTTAAGGAGGATGGGATAGAAAAGAAACGTCTATTCATTGATCTTACTGAGCTTTCAAACAAAAACCGGACAGATGAACAACACCCTCTGAATTCTCCTCTCTCTTCAGATCTGAATATCACCTTAAAAGACGACGATATGATCTTCATCCGTGCCATTCCAGAATGGCATGTCAGAAGAACGGTGGGCGTTTACGGAGAGGTGAAATACCCTGGGATATACGCAATAGAAAAGGAGAAGACAAAACTGAGTCAGATTATCAAACAGGCGGGTGGATTCACACCTGATGCCTTCTTACACGAGGCAAAGGTCATAAGAACGACCTGGCGAGAGATGGTTGACCCCGAGTTTAAGCGCCTACAAAAGATGCGATATGAAGATATGACCGATATGGAAAAGGACTATTTTAACACTAAACTTAGAGAGATTAAGGGGTCAATAATTGTTAACTTCGAAAAACTTTTCTGTGAGGGGGACTCAACCTACGATATTATCCTGAGAGAAAACGATATTGTCTGGATTCCTAAAAAGATAAATATGGTGAGCGTAAGCGGGAAGGTTGTAAAGCCAGGGTTGATCCCCTTTTATCCAGATAGGGAACCGAAATACTATATCAAGAGGGCCGAGGGTTACACCTGGAATGCCAACAAGGGGAAGACTCAGGTGATCAAAGGAGATACAGGTGCCTGGTTAAAGATGAAGAAGGTTAAAACCGTAAATCCTGGCGATGAGATCTGGATACCCAAAAAACCTGAACACGACTGGTGGAGGACAATCAGGGAGACGACGGCATTCTTGGCAAACACAGCGATGACTGTGGCCACGATATATATCGCTGTCCATACTGCCTTTAGATAGTGATTTCCAAAAACCTCAGGAGGATAGAACAATGGGGAACAGAGAAGCCAATATTCTGGACTATATCTATATCATAGCCAGGAGGTGGAAGCTGATTATAGCTAACCTCCTTATAATCTGCTCAGTGGCAGCGGTGATCAGTCTGCTTCTGCCCAAGTGGTACACTGGCACGGCAATGATTCTGCCCCCCAAGGAGAGGAAGGAAGAGTTAGGATTTGCCGGTGCATTAGCCGAACTTCCCATTCCTGTGATCAGGTTGGGGGAGAAGGGCAGCCCAGCCGATGTGGTGAGAGGCATACTGAAGAGCCGTTCGGTGGCAGACTCGATGGTTAAGAGATTCGATCTGATGAAGCTTTATAAAACAGACCGATGGGAAGAGGCAGTCCGCATCTTAGAGAGGAACACCACAGTGAAAAGAACAGACGAAGGGTTGATTTCTGTGAGCGTCCTAGATAGATCTCCGGTCAGAGCTGCCCGGATGGCCAACGCCTATGTCCACTTTTTGGATGATATCAACAGACAGTTGAGCCTTACCTGGACAGAAGAGAGGAAGGATTTTATTCAGACTCAATGCGACAGCGTTAAGCTCGCGCTCCAGAGGGCTCAAAATGAGTTACAGTCCTTTCAGAGGAAACACGGCATTATTTCAATAGATGCCCAGGCTGAGGCTACGATAAAAGCTGCAGCAGAGCTTGAAACTGAGATAATGGGGTTGAGATTGAAGCTACAAAGCCTTAAGACATCCTTGGGAGAAAAACACCCAGAGGTGGAGTTTACGGAGGAGAGGATAAGAATCCGGCAGAGCCAGTTGGCCTCCCTGCTGAGAAAGATATCCCCGGGGTCTGCTCCTCTCCAGCTCTCCCGGGCTCAGTTGAATGACCATCCTACTGAGCGGGGAGACAACGGACATAGCCTGAGCACGCTCTTTCTGCCCCTGGGGAGTGTGCCTGAGCTTAAAGCAGAATATACAAGACTCAGTCTAAAAGTGGAGGTGCAGTCGGCAATTCTGAAATTCTTAGAAGAGGAATTGGAGAAGAAAAAGATAGAAACCAGAGGGGAGATGTCCACCGTCCAGGTGGTAGATTGGGCCACCCCACCTGAGATGAGAACCAAACCCAAACGGAAGTTGATCGTCTTGTTTTCGGGTATATTGGGATTTGTATTTAGTATATTCGCAATATTAGCAGTGGAGTATTTCCAGGCCTTAAAAAACAGTGGGGACGAAAATTCTGAAAAACTGAGGAAGATCCTCAACGAGTTCAGGAGGAAGAAGACAACGGGGGCGAACACCTAAGCACAGGTGGATAGTGGCCTACCATGCTGATTTTGGCCACCTGTCATTCTGAGGCCGGAGGGCCGAAGAATCTCATAGTGACCCAATAGTGATTTACCGCAATAATTTTGATCCGTTTGTAAAAAGTTGCATTTCCCCTCCCCTGTGGGGAGGGGATAAAGGGGAGGGGGACACCCTTACCCTCTCCCTCAAGGGAGAGGGAATACTCTGGACTTTTTACGAGAGGATCAATTTTGAATCTCTTGTAGGGAAGACCAGCCGGTCGCCCCTACAGGGGAATTATTACCGAAACAAAACATCCAATTATTGTGGCAGTTTAATAGCCTCCATTTGTTTATTTTCCAATGACCTTTTTCCGAAGCTTATCTTTTAAGGTATCAGCCGATGCTATTGTCTTTGCCGTTGGTTTTGCCAACAGTGTTTTAATAACCAGGATACTGGGACCTGCCGGCAGAGGCCGTTATGTATTGCTGGCCACTACGATTAACTTGTTGGCCTTACTTTTTGGAGAGGGAGTAAGACAGTCAAATGCATATCTTGTAGGGAAAGATAGGGGCAGAACAGGGGGTGTTTTTTCCAACACCGTTTTTTATGGGGGCGCAGTAGGACTTCTGCTGTTGGGTCTGTTTCTCCTGGGACAGAGGTGGCTCTGGTTCTCAAAGCTCGCAGAGGTACGGGACTTGCTTTTAGTCACACTGCTGATAGCGGTGGTAACAGTCCTTTTCCGAGGGTTTTGCGCCATCTTCTTAGGCCTGGAGAGGATGGTGGAGTACAACCTCACCCCGCTGTTTTTCATCCTCCTTTATTTTTGTGGAAATCTATTTGCGCTTAAGGTCTTATATCTTGGTCTTCCCGGTGTTATGTCCAGCTGGTTTCTGGCTGTGGTTCTGGTTTCAGCCCTGACTGTTTTTCTTTTGTGGAGGATAATGCACTCCGACCCTTTTCAGGGGAGAGAAACGAGTCTGAAAGTGAGGAAGGGACCGGACACAGCTTTGCTCCGCTCCTCTTTACGCCTGGGCTTCAAGGGGATGCTGATCAGTCTACTGTTGGCTCTGCTTTTTCGAGTGGATATCTATTTGGTAAACCATTTCTTAGGAGCGGGATTAACTGGAATATATTCGATTTCGATAGTTTTTGCAGAGATGCTTCAGAAGGTACCAAACGCTGCTGGGACAGTTCTTTTCTCTAAGATTGGCAGCAGAAAACAGCGGTGGGGAGACCAGTTGACAGCTACGGTCTGCCGCTTTATCTTCCTGCTCACTCTTGCCCTGGCTCTGGTGCTGGTTCTTACTGGTAAGTGGCTGATTCCTTTCCTGTTCGGGGAGCGTTTCTCCGGCGCCTATCTGCCTTTGGTATGTATGCTCCCGGGGGTGATAGCGGTCGCCTCTGGCTCTATTATCAATACAAACCTGTGGGGGAGAGGGTATCCCCTGCTCACAGTGATTGCTCCGGCAGCAGCCCTTTCTGTAAATGTCGTATTGAATCTACTCCTGATCCCTACCGTCGGCTTAGTGGGTGCTGGCCTAGCCACTTCTGTTGCCTACATTTTGTGGGGAGTGTTGATTTTCGGCTATTTTGTGCGAAACTCTTCCTTTTCTCTTCCAGAATTGATATGGCCTAAGGCATCTGATCTGCTTGTGCTTAAAGGGAGGATAGAAAAAAGATGCAACTTGAGTTAGACAGACCGACTCCGATAGGGAAAAGGGGTTTTCTGCTTCTTGTTCTGATAGAGCTGTTGATTCTGGTGATGGTTCTGACCTTGTCTCCCAGGGTCCTGCTTCCCGCAATGGCGTTTGCAGTCGGGGTTCCGTTGCTTTTTATTCTACCCATCTATCCTTATATCCTCTTTTTTTTCCTGATACTGACCACCGCCTTAGATGTGACTGGAATAGTAATGCCCAATATCAATTTTTTTGGTACCTCCACCCCGTTGACCGGTTTCCATCTTGTGTTGGGAGCGATTTTAATCTTTGCAATAGCAAATTTTTTCTATAAAAAACGCACCTTGTTCCCCAGGATAGAGTTGACGCTGCCTGTGATCTTGTACCTTTCAGTGGTAGCAATCTCTGTGGTTTATTCTCCTAACAAAGGTGAGGCAATTGTACAATTTTTAAGACTGCTGGCTTTAACACTGCTTAGCTTTCTTACCGTGTTTTTGGTTGAGAACAGAAAGGAGGTTACTTTCGTTGTTGTTTCTTTTGTACTCTGTGCCACTGGTATAGCTGCGTTGGGTATTTTCCAAACTTTAAATCAGCAATACTTTCTGCCAGCGACCTTTGTGCAAGCAGTGGGGGCTAGTGTTCCCAGAGCTGCAGGCACATTTCACAACCCTAATACTTTTGCGACCTTTCTAATGGTAGCTATTGTGCTATCTGTTAGCGTGCTCCTTGGTATTAAAGTCTCGTGGCAGAAGCTAGTGATACTGTTGGCTGCAATCATTACACTTTTAGGGGGATTGATTACGACTTTCTCTCGAGCTAATTGGTTAGCTACTCTTATGGCTGTTTTTTTTATCTCCGTATTCAGCCGCCGATTCAAACTGTTTGTCACAATTCTCTTAGTGGCTGTTTGCATAATTGTCATTATCAGCCTTATCTCACCTAACTTTGCAGAACTTGTTCTTGGACGTTTCACCTCTATTTTTGCCACATTCAGTAAATTTAGCTCTGCTGCAGCAGTTTCCAGTACTTCTAGGGTTCAATTTATTAAGGCAGCTTGGTCAATGTTTCTTTCCCATCCTCTGTTAGGCATTGGTACCAGAGGATTTCCTGTCCTCTTCGAGAAATATAGGCCTATTGATTTCCCCATTTGGCTTCCTGTAAGAGAGTGCCATACTTTACCTGCTACTATCCTGGCTGAGCTCGGGATAGTGGGATTTAGTATTTATTTGTGGTTTGTTTTCGTTGTTTTAAAAGCAGGAGTGAAGGCGTTCAAAAGCATCGATGATAGCTACTTAAAGGCTCTCTCTGTTGGCTTTTTATCCACGTTTATTGGATTTCAGGTTAGTATGTTTTTCACTGCTGATATTACCAACAACTACTTTTGGTTTATGATAGGAATGCTTTTCGCAGTCAGAGAAATCGGTATGAGGTCACAGAGCTCAGAAAACAAAGCATGAAAGTACTTTTAACATCCCATCTTTTCCCCAATGAAGTTGACCCGGTGTCGGGCGTATTTGTGAAGGAAGAGGCACAGTTTTTAACCCAGAGATGTGAGCTGAAAATAGTTGCCCCCATTCCCTGGTTTCCTCCTCTTCGTGGTTTTGGTAGATGGAGCCGATTGAGTAAGATCCCATATCGACAGGAAGTGGGCGGCCTTGATGTCTTTCATCCCCGCTACCTGTTGTTTCCCAGACGAATACTCTTCTGCACCGCCTGGTTTTTTTATCTACTTGCTCTGCTGCAGGTAGGCAGAAAACTTGAATTTGACCTCGTGCATGCCCATGTTGCCTATCCTGACGGTCTGGCTGCCGTTTTGTTCTCTAAAATAACAAGAAGACCTGTAATCATCACCACCCATGGAGGGGATGTAAAGACTTACCCCAGAGAGAGAAAAATCTGGAAATTGTTAACCGTGTTGGCGCTTTTGAAGGCAGATAAGATTGTAGCTGTAAGTAACGATCTTAAAAAGGCCATCAGAGAGTTAGGGGTGGATGTCGAGAAAGTAGAGGTGATCCCCAATGGAGTTGATATAACTTTATTTCATCCCATTGCTAAATCCACTGCGGTGGCAGAAAAGGGGATTCGTAACCTGGCGAGGATCATATACGTAGGTAGACTTGAGCAACAAAAGGGAGTGGAAGTATTAGTCCGGGCAATGTCAATACTGGTTGCTACAAGAAGGGATTTGGAGTTGACTGTAGTGGGGGCAAATAGAGCAGAGAGGGGAGAGGCGGAGGTTTTGACCTTAACAAGACAGTTGGGGCTGGAAGAGAAGATCCGCTTTATCGATGCAGTTCCCCTTTACGAAATTCCCTTATGGATTGCGACAGCGGATGTTCTTGTCCTACCCAGCTTCTCTGAGGGATTTGGCCTCTCCCTGGTAGAGGCCTTAGCCTGTGGCAAACCGGTTGTCTCTACCACCTGCGGCGGCCCTGAGGATATCGTTACCGAAAAGGTAGGCATCTTAGTCCCCCCCGGCGATGCCAAAGCCCTGGCTCGTGCAATTGCCTACGTGCTGGACCATCCCGAAAAATACAATCCCATGAAAATATCCTCCTACGCCCATCAGAGATTCAGCTTAGAGAAAATCTCCTCCCAGATTTGCGACCTTTACCTCTCTCTTGGTAAAGTAGCCTGTTGAAAAAATGTCAGTCGAATTGAAAGAGCTAATTCAACCAACCCCGGAAGAATGGAATGGCCTGCTAAGCGACTTTGACGACGCTACCGTCTTCCACACCGTGGAGTGGATGAGAATATTGGCCGATCTGTTTCACCTCCGGCCCAGATTCTTTACCATAATTCAGGGGGACAAGATAGTCGGGGTTTTTCCCCTTTTCTCAATGCGCAAGGCCTTTTTCAACGTAATGGCCTCTCCCCTTCTGGGATGGGCCACTCCCCACTTGGGCCCTTTAGCACCTGAGGAAGCACTCCTCGGCTCTTTGATCTCCCTGGAAAGGATCTTTGCTAAAGAAAAGGTGGAGTATTTTGAGGTCAGTTTCACCAAAGAAATCCAAGAGACGGCTCTACGAAACAACGGATTTAAGACAGAGAGGAAATGGACTTACCTGCTGGAGATCGAGCCTGACCCCGATAAGATGTGGGGCAAGCTTAAGAGTAAGTGTAGAAATATGGTGAGGAAAGCAGAAAAGAATAATGTCACCGTAACGATTGCTCAGGACAGCAGTTGGATAGATGAGTACTATGAGATGGCCAAGGATGTTTATGATAAGTCCAGCCGACTTCCTCCTATAAGCAAGCACTTCCTACAAAAAGTATGGGCGGTGTTTCATCCCCAGCGCAGGGTCCGAGTGTTGTTAGCCCAATACAATGGCAAGGTGATAGCCGGAGCAGTTTTCCTGATTTACAATCAGACAGTATATTACTGGGACGGAGTCTCTTATCGTCGGTACAATCAGTATGCACCGAATAATCTGCTACAGTGGGAGCTGATAAAGTGGGCCTCTGAGAACGGGCTGGTAAGGTATAATATGATAGGGGCCAACATACCCAGCATTGCGAAGTTCAAGGCCAGTTTTGGCCCGAAGATGGTTGCCTACACCTACGCCTACCGGAACTGTACCCCTCGGGCAGCTATCGGAAGGTCCCTTTATCTTCGTATGATGCCGACAATTCGCCGCATTGAGAAATACTGGAAGAGCTGATGCGAATATGTATGCTCACCACCAGACACAGCCCCCTGGATGACAGGATATTTTATAAAGAAGCTGTCTCACTGAAGAGAATCTCTTCCGAGATTAAGATAATCGCCCCTTACTACAGAAGCAGACAAATTGTGAACGGGATAGAGATTTGGGGCTTACCACCGGAGGCGAAAAGCCAGTGCTTCCTCTGGAGCAACCTCTATCAGAAGGCCCTGAGGGCAAAGGCAGATGTCTACCATTGTCATGAGCCCGATTCCCTGTTGGTGGGTATTCTGGTAAAGAATCGGCAAAAGGCAAAGCTCATTTATGATTCCCACGAATATCATCCAGAGATATTTGCCCGGAGATTTCCTGAGAAACTTCAGCCTTTCGTCGGGGTTGTGGCATACTGGGCGGAAAGATCGCTCTGTAAAAAGGCAGATTATGTCATCACCGTCTGCCAGGAGTTGGCAGAGAAATTCCGAAGGTGGGGAAATAGAGTGCAATTGGTTGAAAACTATGCAATAAGATGGCCGGATAAAGGGTTTTCTCTTTCTATTAACCGGACTGATTTGGGCATAAGACCGGAGGAGTCAGTGGGAGTTTTTGTCGGGGGGATGTACCGAGAAAGAGGCATTTACCAGATGATGGATGCCATTCGTATTCTTAAGGGCCGGGGGAGGAAGGTGAAGTTGCTTCTTGTCGGCCCAGGGGTGAAGGGATTTTTAGAGAGGGCGAAAGCATATGCGCAAGCTAAAGGTATTGCGGAAGATGTAGTGTTTGCCGGGAAAGTTCCTTTCACCGAAATTCCCTCTTATCTGGCAATGGCAGATTTTGGCCTGGTTATGGATTATCCAGAGAGGCGAAAATTGAACACGGTGGCAGTCAAGGTATTTGAGTATATGCAGGCGGGGCTTCCCATCGTGGCCAGCGATCTGCCGGCCAACCGAAGGATAATTCAGACAGAACAGTGTGGCGTTCTGACCGATCCCTTGAGACCAGAGAAAATAGCAGAGGCAGTTGCCTTGGTGCTTAAAAAACCAGACCTCGGCCCCAAAATGGGCCGAAGAGGCCGGGAGGCTTTCTTAAAGAAATATAACTGGGACCAGGCCGAAAAAAGACTGTTAGCCGTGTACCGTGACCTGTAAGGTGTGGGGTATGGCCTTTTCCACGGGCGGCCAGCAAGGCCAGAACCTTCCGGTGCTGCCTGGAGGGAGGGCATTGCCCTGTGAGGATAACAAACCTCCCGCAGGTTCCAAACCTGCGGGAGGTTGAGGCTCTAATGGAGCAGTGAAGGAGAACGGGTTGAGAAAGCTCCGACACTGCAGGGATTTGGTTCTCCTCTGCCCCATGCCTGTGGAAAGCCGTGCTTCTTTTTGGTTACTTTTCTGGTAAAAATATTTGCTGTTTCTCCGAGGGGCAAACCCCGCTACACTACGGGGGCACAAACTATTGCTATGCAATTTTCCGTAGTGTAGGCCCTTTATGGGCCGTAACCAGAAAAATTAGCAACAGACAGTTCATTAAGACAAAAAATTTGTCGTTTCTTATGTCTCTAATATAATGATTTTTGTGAAAATTCAGTGTCTGAGTTGGATTCAAACGGTATGATATGGTCGCCATCCACCTTCAAGACTCAATCCAAGATCAGGGTGAATATCTCTTCCAGCTGCTTTTTTCGATATTGGGGCTGCCCTGTAGATTCGTGGCTCACCGCCGACAACAACAGCAACAGAGAGTTCTTATCAACTATGGAAAACCCTTATCTGCCAAGGAGAGCGAGGAATATCTCACTGCTGAAGGGTGGTTAATAAATATCCCCAGTTATCCATATCTTCGGGGTGTAAGACAGCGAGCAGGAAGGGAGATTCCAGAGGTCTCCTCTTCTGTTTCCTATAAAGAGGAAAGTATCCCATTCTACTATCCTTACCGGAGATTTTCTCCCTCAGAAGGAAGGGTTCTCCTTTACTACAAAGATGGCTCTGGTGCCGTAGTTGAGAAGGGAAGGACAATCCAGTTCGGTTTTGACATAGTGGCCTCGGCCGGGTATCTGCTCAATTGCACAGAAGAGAAACTGGTCGAACGGAGAGATAAAATAGGAAGATTCCAGGCCCAGTTCAGCCCCAGATGGGAAATGGGATTGCTTTCCCAAGCTACAATTGACAGCTATGTTAATATACTAAGAGAGATAATCACCTGCTGCTGCAGGAGGCAGGGTATCCCTTTGGTCTACAAATGGTACTGGCCCTATGGTAAAAACTTCGCTGTGTATCTGAGCCACGATGTGGATAGGGTGTACAAGAAGGAGTTCTACACGATAGCAGCAAAAACCTTCTGGATGATGAACAAGCTTTTCAGGGGGAGACTCCGGGCGGCAGTCTCTGATGCCCTGCGTTTGGCAAAGGCAGTTTTAAGCAGACAGAATGATTATTGGAACTTTGAGAAATGGACGGATCTGGAAGACCGCTACGGGGCCAAGTCCACTTTCTTTTTCTTAAAAGGAAAAAAAGTTGGAAGATATGGCCGTCGGTATGACTGGGGGAAACTGGCTCAGGTGATAAAAACCCTATCACAAAATGGCTGGGAGGTGGGACTACACGGAAGTTATCACTCCTATAACCGTATGGACAGATTAAGGAAAGAGCGAGAAGAGCTGGAGGCTATATTGGGGAGAAGAGTACGGGGGCACCGACAGCACTATCTCCGATTTGATCCTGAAATTTCATATTGCTGCTGTCAGGGGGCAGGGTTGGAATACGACACCACGCTGGGATACAGCGACCGGGCCGGCTACCGTGCTGGCACCGGCTTCCCTTTCCGCCCCTTTGACGGGCAAAGGGGGAGGCCCCTGGACCTTTTTGAGATCCCACTGGTGGTGATGGATGGGGCTCTTGACCGCAGTGGATTGGGCTGGAAGGATGGGGAAGCTGCCAATTATGTGATAAAGATGGTGGAACAAACAGCCGCCAACCACTCTCTCATTTCCCTGCTCTGGCACCAGAGCAGTCTGGACGGAGCCGATTATCCCGGATGGGGCCAGACATACGAGCATATCTTGAAATATGTTAAAAGCCACAACGGCTGGGCAACCAGCGGAGAGGAAATACTCAAATGGTGGCGGGCACGAGAACAGTGCCAATATGAATTCGACTTTTCTCAGCAGTCCAATACCATCGTCATTGCCTTGAAGACTTCATACCCTGAAGAGTTGTGTTTTAAAATACTATTCCCTGACGGCCAGCAGCACCTTCTCCGGTGCCAAGAGGGAGAGCAGAGGATGAGGAATACAACGGTGGTCATCTCGAGGTGTGAATAGGATGAAGATCCTCAATTTTGTAGGTGCCAGGCCAAATTTTGTAAAAGTTTTGCCTATTTTGCAGGCGATCGCCGTCTATAATTTCGAGCAGGGGGAGGCAGGCGGCAAGATTACGGAGGTTCTGGTTCACACTGGACAGCACTACGATTACCAGATGTCCAAGGTCTTTTTTGACCAATTGGGACTTAAGTGCCCTGACTACAACTTAGGGGTGGGCTCAGGCCACCAAGGGTGGCAGACAGCAGAGATTTTGGCCAAAGCAGAGAAGGTGTTTTTGGAGGAGAAGCCAGATGTGGTGGTAGTTTATGGGGATACAAATTCTACTTTAGCCGGTGCCCTGGCAGCTGCCAAGCTACCTGTGCCGGTGGCCCACATCGAGGCAGGCCTGAGGAGCTACAACCGCAAGATGCCCGAAGAGATAAACAGGATACTGACCGATCGGCTCTCTACCTACCTTTTTTGCCCCACCTCCAGGGCAGTGGAGAATTTAGCCAAAGAAGGAATGACCACTGGAGTTCACTTGGTCGGCGATGTAATGTATGATGCTCTTCTCCACACTGTGAAGATTGCAGAGGCAAAATCCCGAATTTTGGCTAAACTTAAGCTCGAGTCAAAGGGTTACCTGTTAGCCACTGTCCATCGGGCCGAGAACACCGATAATTCAGAGAATCTAAAAAATATTCTCACTGCCTTCCACCAGTTAGAACAACTACTGGTTCTGCCGCTTCATCCCCGGACCAGGAAAAGGATCATTCAGTTGAATCTGATGGGCCTCCTGGAGAGCAATAGTAATCTGAAGGTAGTCGACCCGGTGAGCTACTTAGATATGTTGGTGTTGGAGAAAAATGCCAAAAGGATTCTCACCGATTCAGGCGGCATACAGAAAGAGGCCTACTGGTTGAAAGTGCCCTGCATCACTCTCCGCCGGGAGACCGAATGGCCCGAGACAGTGGAAGCAGGCTGGAACAGGTTGGTGGGAACGGATAAGGAGAAGATAGTAGCATCGGTGACTGAGCCGTTGCCTGAGCTACGCAGTCTGTCGCACTCTTACGGCGATGGCCACAGCAGCGAAAAGATATTGCGGATACTTGTAGAAACTATCCCCACAGAGAAATGAGAATACTGTTCATCAGCCACTATTTCCCCCCTGAAATGGGAGCACCCGCAGCCAGGGTCTATGAGCTGTGCAGAGTTTGGACGCAACGAGGGCATCAGGTTACTGTCATCACCGGCCCCCCGAATCACCCTACGGGTATATTGTACCAAGGATACAGGAACAGATTCTTTCAAAAACAGAGGTTTGAGGGTGTGGAGGTAATAAGAACTTGTGTTTACTTGGCACCTAATAAAGGTTTTGGCAAAAGGATACTCAACTACCTCTCTTTTATGCTCACTTCTTCAGTGACGGCCGCTTTGAGGACAAAACGGTGGGATGTAGTGGTGGCCACCTCACCTCAGTTCTTTGCTGCAGTGAGCGGGTATGTGGTTAGCAGGATTAAAAGATGCCCTTTTGTCCTGGATGTCCGTGACTTATGGCCGAAATCTATCGTGGTACTGGGGGCTTTGAGAAGCAGAGTGCTGATCGGATTCCTTGAGCAGGTGGAGATGTTTCTCTACCGCCAGGCAAGACACATCGTAGGAACTGTAGAAGGGATAAAGACCGATCTGGTAAGCCGGGGAATCGAGGGGGATAAAATCACTGTGATCCCCAATGGTGTGGATTTAGGGCTGTTCAGTCCTGGCCCCAGAGAGGATGCCTTTCGCATCCAGCATAACCTGCAGGGAGAGTTCATCATCTCCTACATTGGCACCCACGGCCTGGCCCATGCCTTAGAGAAAGTCCTGCTGGCAGCCGAGAGGCTCCGGTCAGAGAATATTTGCTTTCTGTTCGTAGGGGAGGGGGCGGAGAAGGAAAGGCTGATTAAGGTGAAGAAACAGCGGCAGATCAACAATGTTCTGTTTCTCGATCGACAGCCCAGGGAGAAGATTCCCC